>MVZB01000016.1 GCA_002068205.1 candidate division BRC1 bacterium ADurb.BinA292 | reverse complement strand
GCTTACCGAACAAGGCTATCGCCCGAGCATCATCATGCAGGACACCAGCCTTGAAAGCGTGCTGAGCATTGTTACGGTTGGTCGTTTCGTGACGATCGCGACCGAAGCATCACAGGGCGTGACTTGGCCAGACCTCCATTTTCGGGAGATACATGAACAGGGCAGCGTCGCCCGCCTCGAAGCCCAACTGCAAGTCTATCGCCAGTAAAGACAACCGTTCGCTTGCGTGGAGCGGGCGGCTGCGTTAAGATTCGTGCCATTGCACCGCTCAGCCCTGCGCGACGGCGCGACGAGGTAGTACGGGGTCGCGGCTGGCGACATTGCCAGGTCGGTCACTTTCGCCAATGTCGGAGGATATCATGAGCATCCAGTCGACAAAAATCGGCTTCGGCGCCGGCAGCGGCGGTCTCACACCGCAGTCCGTGCTCCCCTATCGGCTGCTGGTCGTGGCCGATTTCCTCAGCAAACGCCGCGCGCTGGATGGGTCGGACCCGTTGCCCAATCCGCGGCGCGTCGACAAGGACAACCTCAACGCGGTCTTTGCCGAGCTCGCCCCGACCGTCGCCCTCGAGGTTCCCAATCATCTGGGGGGACCGGCGCCGACGATCGAGCATGAATTCACGTTCCGCTCGTTCGACGATCTGCGTCCCGAGGCGCTCGCCGCCGCGCATCCGGGCTGCGCCGCACTGCTGGCGCTCCGCCGCCAGATCGACGAACTGGCGCGCCAGGGCCAGTCGGCCGGCCAGATCGCGGCCCGGCTGGAAGGCGAGCTGCGCGGCCGCCCCTATGGGCCCGAAGTCCTCGCCGCGCTCGAGCCCGGCGCTCAAGGCGCCTCGGCCGGCGCGGCCGGCGGCGACGGTTCCCAGCCCGATCCGTCGGCGGGCAATGGCGGCGCTTCGCTGCTGGACGACCTGCTCGAGGAGACCGAGAAGAATCAGTCGGGCAAGAGCGCGACCTCGGGCGCCTCGATGGGCTCGGTCCTGGATTCGCTCGTCGGCGGCGCGGGCAAGAAGAAACCGGGCAGCGGCGTCGCCGCCGCGCTCGATGCACTGGACCAGCGGCTGGGCCGCCAGCTCGACGCGATCCTCCACGACCGCCGCATCGCCGAGCTGGAGGAAGCCTGGCGCGGCCTGCGCTTCCTCGTCTCGCGCACCGACTTCCGCCGCGACATTCAGCTTGAGATCCTCCCCTGCGCCAAGGACGACCTGCGCGCCGTCCTCGTCCAGCACGTCATGGAGGACGAGTACAACATGCCGGGCGATCCGCCGCTGGCGTGCATCATCGTCAATCACGCGTTCGACCGGACCGCGCGCGACACCAACGCGCTGCAGGAATTGACGCAGGTCGCCGAGCGCCTCCAGGCGCCGTTGCTGGCGGAGGCGGCCCCCCAGTTCATTGGCGTCGATTCGCTCAACGATCTGGGCGCCGGCGGCTCGCTGCACGACCTGCTGTCGCATCCCGAGTTCGCCAAGTGGCTGGGCCTGCGCAACACCGACCCCTCGCGCTGGCTGGCGATCTGCATGAACCGGTTCCTTCTGCGCCGCCCCTGGGGCGAGGAGGAGACCAGGGTCAAGGGCTTCAACTACCGCGAACAGACGAATGAAGCCAAGGGCGAGGACCTGTGCTGGGGCAACGCCGTCTGGGCAGTCGCCAGCCGCATCACCGACAGTTTCGCTCGCGAGGGCTGGCCGCAGTTCATCTCCGGCGCGCGCGCCGAAGGCCTCCTCGAGGACCTCCCCCTGCGCAAATGGGAACCGAAGCCGGGCCGCGGCGTGCAGATCACGCTGGAGACCGGTCTTTCCGAGATGCATGCGCAGGACCTGGCCACCGCGGGCATCCTGTCGCTCCAGTGCGCCGCCAATAAGGACGCCGCGTACATCACCTATGTGCCGACGGCGCATCTGGCCAAGCGCTACCCCGATCTGGGGCAGACGCAGGATGCCGCGCTCAAGGCGATCCTTCCCTACCAGCTCTACGCGGGGCGCGTGGCGCTGGCGCTGATGCGCTTCCTCGGCGAGGTCGGCGGGGGCGATCCGGACTCGGCCCAGCAGGCGCTCAAGCAGCGGCTCCTCGACCTGTTGAGCACGAGCAAGGGGGCGGCGCCCGACCATTGCGTCAACGTCGCCGTCGCGGACAATCCCGACGACCCGATGCGCTACCTGGCGACGATCGAAATCCGTCCTCCCTTCAAGCTGCTCAACATGACGCCGCGGCTCGAGTTGACCGTCCCGTTGGCGAAGTAGCCCGGCCGCGGCCTGCGCCGCGGCGCAATCCCGAACCTGGCTCCAAGGCGTCGCGCTTGCCCGCTCCCGGCCACGAGTTGGAATATGGTAAGTCCTCACGACCACGATGATCAGGGCCCTCCCCAAGGCGACGAGCGGAAACCCCAGTTTGCGCCGCTGCCGTTCATGAAGAAGCCCGCGGCGCCCGGGCCGGGTTCCGCCCCCCGCCGCGATGAGGACGACGCGCCCGCCCCCGAAAGCACGCGGCGGCTCGACGCCGAGGATCTGGAGCGCGCCGACGAGCCGAGCCTCGAGGACGCCGATGAGGCGGGCGACGAACGCCAGGCCACCATGCGGCTCGATGACGACGACCTGGCCGCGGCCGAGGCCGATTTAACGGAACCGGAAGCCGACAGCGCCGCTCCGCAGGCGACCGCCCGTTTCGAACCCGATCAGATTGCCGAGCCGCTGGACGAACTGACCGGCCAGGCCACCCGCCGGCTGGAGGAACCGCCCGAGAGCTTCGACGCGCAGGCGACGCGCCGGCTCGATCTGGACGACTCCGCCCTGCCGCCGGCCGGCGTCCAGGCGGAGCCTGAACTGGAACCGCCCGCCTCGCCGGCCGAGGAACGCACCCCCCCCGGCGGGTTCGAGGGGATTGAACTGGACCTGGAGCCCGCACCCCGTCCGGGCGCCGAGCCGACCGTCCGCCTGCACCAGGAAGGGGAAGGTCTAACCGATCCCGGCATGCAGCGCACGCAGCGGATCGATGGGGTTGAGGAATTTCAGTTCGACGAGCTGCCGGCCGACGACCCCACCGCCGCGCGCGAGCGCACCGTCGTGGAGCCCCTGGCGCATGCCGAGGACGACGATCGCCACGTGACGCTGGAGGACACCTCCCCCGAGGCGCTGGCCCGGACGCGCGCCGACGTGCAGCGCGTCGGGCAATTGCGCGAGGAATTGCCGCGCCCGGCGCCCCCCGCCGGCCAGCCGCGGCCCGCGCCGCCCGCTGACATGGAACCGATCCGCCCCGAGGAGGAGGAAGTCCCCAAGCCGTTCAACCTCCAGCCCGAGGACCCCGAACTGATCGAGATGGCGACGCATGCGACGCAGGACTCGCGCGGCGCGGCGCCCGTGCGCCATAAATGGCTCTGGCCCCTGATTGGCATCGTGATCGGGCTGGCGCTCGTCGGCTGGGGCTACATGATCTCCTGGTCGATCCCGTTCGAACCGCCGGCGCCGCAACACGAGATGCTCGAAGTCGAGCGCTTCGGCCAGTTCGTGCCGCCGGAGAAATGGGTTCTGGAGAAGGATCTGTTCATCGGCCGGGACGCCACGCTGTTCCAACAACCGTGGACCTATGACCCGACGGCCGCGAGCCCGATGAAACGCGGAACGCAGCGCGCGCCGTTCGACCCCGCCGCCGGCCTGTTCACGCTGGCGGGGGCGCCCCCGCTGGAAACCCTGACGCAACTGGCCTGGATTCGCGACAGCCGCGGCGAGGAGGCCGCCGCCGATGCCGCCACCACCGCGGCGGCCCAGATGCCGACCGGCTATCTGCTGGAGTGGCGCGAATACGACTTCCTGACGGCCGAGCAGACGCGCAACGGGATCCAGGGGACGATCGTCGCCGCGCCGCCCCCGATCCTGCTGCCCGACACCGGCTACGCCTTCCCGCCAGTCGCCGTTGATGGCGCGGTTGCCGAGGGGACGCTGCTGGTCGTTGTCGATCAGCAAGGCGCGCTGACGGCCTGGCCGATGGCGCGCGGCGAAACGAGCGAACCGCGCTGGCGCGCCCAGCTCGAGGGCGAGCCGCTCGCCGAACCCTGGCTGATGCTCCAGGGCGACGGGGATGAAGTGAACTACTGGCTGGTCGCGGCGACGACCGCCGGATTGCAGTCCATCGCGGCCGCGTCGGGCGAACCGGCCGGGCGTCTCGCGTGGTCCGCCCCCCTCGCGGCCGACCGCCGCGTCGCGATGCAGCCGGCGCGGGCCGGCGCCGATCGCTGGGGCGGTTTCGTCAGCGACGGCCGTCAGCTGCTCCTGTTCGCGCTGAATGACGCCGGCGCGCCGCAGGCGGTCTGGCAGGCGACGCACGACGACGACCTGGGGCAACCGGGCGCGCCGCCTCATCTGCTCTCGTTCGTCGACGGCAGCCGGCCCGATCACGACGTGCTGGGCGTCGTCGCGGCCGACGGACGCATTGCGCTCTATCCGGCGGCCAGTCGCGAGGGCCAGACGCCCCCGCGCGCCATCGCCGGCCCGGGGCCGGCCGTCACGGCGATGGACGTCAACAACGATGCCCATTGGGATCTGATCGGACTGACGCGCGAGGCGGGCCAGTTCTGGGTGGCGCCGGGACCTGAGTTTGAACCGCTGGCGGCCGATGAGACGCCGCCGATCGACGAGGCCACGGCGCCCGGCTCCGACGTGCTCTGGCGCCTGCATGAGACTCAACTGATCGCCGAATACTTCGATGGCGCGGGCGGTCCGCATCGCATCGCGCTGCCGTTGCCCGCGATGAAAAAGGACGTGCTGGAGCTGTTCCAGCGCGACTGGAAGCGGCGCCACGAACGGTTCTGACGGCCACACCGCCGGGTATCGCCACTGGGGAACAGCGCATGCAATTCGAACATTTCGCTCTGACGCACACCGGCCTCGTGCGCGAAATGAACCAGGACTCGATTCTGGCGCTGCCCAGGTGCGGCGTCTTCATGGTCGCCGACGGCATGGGGGGCGAAAAGGCCGGCGACGAAGCTTCGGCCCAGGTGGTCAAGACGACGCAGGCGGCCGTCGAAGCCTTTTTCAAGAGCAAGCCGACCGGCCCCAGTCAGATCGAAAACATGCTGCGGGATACGCTGCTGGAGGCCAACCACGAGGTCTTCCAGATCTCCGTCCGCGAGCCGGCCAAGCGCGGGCTGGGCTCCACCGCCTCGCTGCTCTGCCTCCATCGCGGCGTCTATTTCGTCGCCCAGGTCGGCGACAGCCGCGTCTACCGCCTGCGCGACGGCGCCGCCGTTCAACTGACCCACGATCACACGCTCGTCTGGCTGCTCTACGAACAGGGCAACATCACCCGCGACCAACTCGAGACGCATCCCGAGCGGCACCTGCTGACTCAGTGCATCGGCAGCCAGAAACCGGTCAAGGTCGACGTCTTCGAGGGCGACCTGCAGGTGGGCGACACGTTCCTCATCTGCTCGGACGGCCTGACGGGCTATGCCCGCGAGGAAAAGGTGCTGGAGATCCTGGGCGAGACCGAGATCAGCCTTGAACAACGCGCCGGGATGATGGTCGACGCCGCGCTCGAAGCGGGCGGCGGCGACAATGTCAGCGTCATCCTCGTCAAGATCACGCAGCTCGACGCCGAGGATAACTGGGAGCCCGAGGCGACCGCGCCCCCCACCGAATTCACCGAAGATACCGTCGACATGCTGATCGACGACGAGATGCGCCCCCAGGCGCGGCCGCGCCGCCGCCGCGCCGGCCTGCTGTGGGGCGCGCTGGTGGCCGTGCTCGCCGCCGGCGCCCTGTTCTTCCTGCTGCCGCGCGAGGCCGTCGGCCCCAATGCGATCGCCGTCTACCTCGAGCCGGCCGAGGGCGTCGCCTTGCCCGCCGGCGCCGTCACGGCCACGATTGTTTCCACCGCCGCCGATACAACGGCGAGTCAGACGTTGCAGGCCGAGGATGACGCCGCGCCGTCGTTCACCGTCCCGGGACCGGGCGAGTATCAGGTGACGTTGCAGTCGGCCGGCTATGCGCCCCTGACGCTGCCGCTGACGGTCCCCGCCGCCGAGCCGGCGGTTGAGCGGGTTAGCCTGCCGATCGCCGAGTGGACGCGCTACGGCACCTATACGCTTGATTACGGCGACCCGTCGCAACTGTCGCGCGTGCGGCTGTTCCGCGCCGATGCCAACGGCCGGGTCCCCTTCGACCGCGCGGCCGAACTGACCGTCACGCCCGATCAGCTCGCCGGCCAGTCGCGGCTGTCGTTTGATCTCCTGCCCGGGGAAATCTATCTGGTTCAGGTCGATGTCGCGGGCCGCCGGCCGATTACGCACGAGAAGATTTCGGTCGATTCAGGCGAGACGGTCGTCTACGAACTCAACCTGCCACCGCCGCTGCGCGCGGATAACCCGACCACAGGCGGCAGCCAGCCATGATTCTGCAACCCGGTCAATCCATCGCCGACGGTCTCTACGAGATCGAGTCGTTCATCGCCCACGGCGGCATGGCCGAGGTCTGGCGCGTCATCCACAAGCCGACCGGCCAGATTCAGGCGCTCAAGATCCTGAAGAAAAAATCGCTGCGCTTCCCCGATCTGCTCGAACGCTTCCGCCTCGAATACGACATGCTGAAGCGGCTCAATCATCCGCACATCATGAAGGCCTACGAGTTCGGGCAATTCAACTACATGGGCTCGCAGCTTCCATGGTTCACCATGGAGTACTTCACCAACAACATGCGCCAGCGCCTGCAGCAGATCTCGATCGGCGAGGGGCTCAATCTGCTGCTGCCCGTCCTCGAGGCGCTCGACTACGCCCACCAGCAGAACATCTGTCATCGCGACCTGAAGCCGATGAACATTCTGCTCAACGATCAGGGGCGCGCGGTGCTGACCGACTTCGGCATCGCCAAGGAAACCGATCGCGATCGCGGCCTCACCGGGCGCAACATCATCGGCACCGCCTACTACATCTCGCCCGAGCAGTGCATGGGCCTGAAGGTGACGCCGCAGAGCGACATCTACGCCTTCGGCGTCATCCTGTATCAGCTCTGCACCGGCCACTTTCCGTTCGAGGACGCGTCGGAAGTCTCGATCATCCGCCGCCACATCAACGAGACGCCGCGTTCGGTGCAGGAGATCAACCCGGCGATCTCGCCCACGCTCGCCCTGGCCATCGCCAAGTGCCTGGAAAAGAAGCCCGAGGATCGCTGGGGCTCCGCCCGCGAACTGGCCCAGGCCCTGCGCAAGGCCGACGAAATCGCCGAGACCGCCCAGCACGTCCTGCGCCGCGGCCAGCTGTTCCACAACCGCCGCTTCAAGGTCATCGGCCTGATCGACATGGGCGGCTTCGCCGAGGTCTATCGCGTCCGCAATCTAGAGAACGGCCGGCTCCATGCCCTGAAGATCTGCCTGCCCGCGCTCGCCTATGACAGCGAGATGCTCAAGCGCTTCCAGCGCGAGATCACGATCCTGCGCGCCTTCAACCACGAGCGGATCATCCGGGTCGTCGAGTGGGGCGAATACGAATACGAAAACCTCAAGTTGCCGTACTTCATCATGCCGTTCTATCCGGGCAATCTCGGCGCCTGCATGTCGCAGCCGGTCGATCCGGAGAAGGCCTTCCAGATCCTGATGGATGTCCTCGAGGCGCTGGCCTATGCCCATTCGTTCGAGGGAACCGGCGTTCTCCATCGCGACTTGAAACCCTCCAACATCCTGATCGACACCGAGGGCCGCGGCTACCTGACCGACTTCGGCATCGCCAAGATCTCCAAGGGCGTCTCCACGCTGATGACGCGCAGCGCCACGATGACGCGCGCCGCCGTCGGCACCAGCTACTACATGTCGCCCGAGCAGATACGCAACGAACCGGTCGACGCCCGCGCCGACATCTACTCCTTCGGCATCATCCTCTATGAGGTGGCGGCGGGCCGGCGTCCCTACGACGCCAAGAGCAGCGAACACATCATCGCGATGCACCTGTTCGAGAAGCCCGATCCGCCGCGCAAATACAACCTGCTGATCTCGCCGCGACTCCAGTCGGTGATTCTCAAATGCCTGGAGAAGAATCCCGATGACCGGTTCCCCAGCGTTCCGGATCTGATCGAAGCGCTCAAGAAAACGCAGCGGCGCGGCAAGTTCTTCGCCTATGGCGGCGCGGCCGACACCGGCACCATCTCCCGCATCCGCAAACCGATGCGGCGCGCCGGCCGCTCGCTCCGCCGCGCCGCGTTTTCGCCCCGCACCTGGTTGATCCTCGCCGGCGTCGTCGGCGGCGTGCTGCTGGGCTGGGGCGGCGCCGTGGCCGCCCGCATGCAGGTCAGCGGCAATCCGTCGGTCAGTCAGATCCTCTCGCCGCGCGCGCTAAGCTACGACGGCACGATCCGCCCGGCGCGCCGCATGGCGGCCGTCTTCGACGGGCTCGGCGGCGCAGCGGCCGGCGCCGCGGCCGGCCAGTGGGAGGAACCGGTCGAAGTTGCGTTCCTCGATACCGCCGCCCGCCAGCGCTACGACGAACTGAAGCGTTTCCGCGAGGAAGCCGCCGCCGCCGGCGAAATCACCGATGCCCTGCGCGCCGAGGGACGCATGCGCTCGCTGGCCGCCGCCGCCGCGCCGACCGTCGCCGTCCGCAATCCGGACGAGATCATCCCCACCAACCAGGGCGCCGCCGATGCCGTCATGGAACTGGCCCTCTCGCGCGCCGTCGACCTGCCCCTGCAGTACGAATACCGCCTGATCGATCAGGCCAGCAACGAGGTGGTCAAGGAAGGCACGTCGCCCACGCCGCAGATCCAGTTGGCCGCGGTGCCGGCCGGCAGCTACACGTTCGAGGCCCGTGCCGTCCATCAGGGTTTCCGCACCCCGCCGGCCCAGTCCTCGCTCGAAATCCGCAACGTCGAAAAGCCGATTCGCCTGGCGCTGCAGGGCGAGGGCGACCAGCGCACCGTCGTCTTCACCAATTTCGACGAGGGCTTCCGTTCCTACGAGTGGCAGGTCCGCGATGCCGCCGGCCAGGTCGTTCCGCTCCCCCCCGACACCGCCAACCAGCCGTTCGACGTGGCGTTGCTGACTCAGGACGGGCGCTATCAGGTCAGCGTCCTGGCCTATGATCAGGACCCCTCGATCGTCAACCCGTACCCCAGCCTTCCCGAGTCGGTGATCGTCGACCGCACCGCGCCGCAACTGACGATGACGGCGCAGCGCGGACCCGAGCGGCTGGGCGCCGTCCAGCCGGGTCAGACCTTCGTCCTGATGCCCGGCGACGACCCGATTACGCTTGGCTTCGCTCCCAGCGACAACATCGCCGCCGCCAATGAAATCCGCGTCCTCGACGCCGAGGGCGGCCAGCCGGCCACCGTCCTCGCCTATAACCCGGATCGCTCCACCTATGCCTTCGTGGTCGAGGATCCGTACGGCAACCGCAGCCAGCCCTTTGAAATCCGCGTCCAGAGCGTCGGCCAGGAAATGGCGGCGCTGGCGGGCCAATGGTCCGAGGCACAGACGCGCCTGAACGCCGATGCGACGCGCTATGCCCGGACCCGCGCGCTGTTTGATCCCGGACCGCTCGCCCAGGCGGTCTCCGGCGGCTCGATCAGCCGCGAGTGGCTGGCGGCCCAGGATGAGAGCGCGATGGAACAGCTCCAACAGAAGCTGGATGAACTGGAAGACCTGATGGAGCGCGACGACGCGTTCGCCGAGCTGGCCGACCTGCTCGCCGCCGTGGCGGCCCAGCTTCCCGCCGCGCAGCAGGGGCCGCTCAACGCCGCCCTGCGGCAGGCCCGCCAGAGCTGGGCGACCGACGTCGCCGCCGCCGACCTGGAGCCGACGCAACTGCTCAGGGAAGCCGCCCGCGCCGGCCTGCCCGCCGTCACGCGCGAGATGCTGGCCTATGCGCCCGCCGGCGACACCGGCGCGTGGCGCCTGGAACTTTCCGGCGCCGCCCCGCGCCTGCCCAATGGCCGCTACCGTTACAGCCTGGCTCAGGAAGATCCCGGCTCGGCCGATGCCGCGCAGCTCCTCTCGGGCAACACCACGTCCGAGGCCGATATCTCGGTGGAGGTCGCCCGGCCCGATCAGCCGGTCAACCTCGCCGCGCAGTTCGTCATCGATGCCGGCGAACCGCTGGGCAACCTGGCCGGGCCGCCCAGCCTGATTCACTTCGACCCGGCCGTTCAGATCGACGATCAGTTGCGCGCCGACATGGACAACTATGAGGCGCTGTTCCAGCGCCTGGCCCGCGACGAAGCCCGCTACGCGCGCACCCTGGCCTGGCTGCAGCAACCGGGCCGCCTCTCGCTGGTCGACCGTTCCGGCAATTTCGACTTCGCCTGGACGCTGCGCAACGCCAATGATCCGGCCCAGATTCAGCAGATGCGCGAACAGCTTCAGACGCTGCAGCAGATGGCCGCGCAGGACGACGCCTTCGCCGAGGCGCTCGAGAACGTCGACCTGGCCGGCTGGAGCGCCCGGCACCGCAATGCCCTGGCCGATACGCTGCGCGATGCCTGGATGAAGGGCGGCGCCCAGGACGTCGCCGCGTGGATCGGCGCGCAGCGCAATGAGTATGCCGCGCGGAACGCCGACACCCTCCTGGCGCCGCCGGAGGTCGACTGGGATGCGATCTCGGTCGAACTGGCCGAAAAGATCGTGCGCATCGAACGGCGCGCGTTCGGCAAGCCGCCCACCGACTCCGCCAGCCTCAAGCTGGGCTGGACCACCGGCGACAGCGCCCCCGCCAGCACGTTCGACCTGACCGGCGATTCCACCACCGCCGAGCCCCCCCAGCTCGGCCGCGAATACCGGCTCGCCGCCCGCTGGGTCAGCGGCGACTATGCCTCGGACTGGGCCATCGGCGGCCGCTACGAAATCCCCGACGCCACCCCCACGCCCACGCCGACGCCATCGCCGACCGCAACCCCCACGCCGACCCCGCAGCCGACGGCCACCGCGGCGCCCGCGCCGACGCCGACCCCGCGCCCAACCGCCGAACCGACGCCGACCGCCACGCCTGAACCGACGCAGACGCCGGCGGCCACCGGCGCCGTCACCCGCGCCGAAGCCGACGCGCTCGCCAAGCGCATCACCTCGGCCATCCGCAATGTCGGCGAAAGCGCCGGCAAGGATGTCGGCTCGATCTTCCAGAACTTCCGCCGCCTGCATGCCAATCCCGACGAGGATTCCATCTTCATCAAGAACTACGACAAGGGCGATTTCCGGGATTCCCTCGCCAACAAATACGTCGGCTTCATGGGCGCCCGCGTCAAGGAGAACCCCTCCGGCAATACCGTCCTCCTCGAAGTGATCATGCAGCTCATCAGCCAGGGCGGCCGCCAGCAGCCGATCCTCTTCGAGCTGACCGTCCGCCGCGACAACGACGGCAATCTGATCATCGTCTCGGATAGGCTGGCTAGGACGGAGTAGACCGGAAGCGTTCGGGCGGCCGTTCCATACTGCAAAGAGTGTCGGCTCCTCGACCTCTCGAGGGGAACGTCTCCGCGATCAAGACGAAGACCCGGAAGGAGCAGGTGCGAATTGCTGAGGCGATCCCTATCCGCTTTGGCTTGGCTCCTTGTCTGCGCAGCCGCCCTGTTTCCGGGCGCGCGGGCCCAGCCCCCCGACGGCTTCTCCGACCCCGGTCCGCTCCGGCCCGAGCAGATCCTCGTGCTGGCCAACCTGAATTTCGGTCCCTCCATCGATCTGGCGCGCGAATACATGCAGGCGCGCGGCATCCCCCCCGAAAATCTGTTCATCGCCGGCATGGGCGACGAGGAATCGATCAGCCGACGCGACTATGAACAGGCCGTCGCCGGGCCTCTGCGCGAGTTCTTCATCGAAAACGACCTGCGCGCCGTCCGCTGCCTGCTCCTGATGCACGGCGCGCCGCTGCGCATCCTGGAGGCCCCCGCCACCGCCGAGATGAAGCGGATGGATCTGCTGCGCGCCGATGCGTTCGCCCTGGCCGTCGAACGCCTCGGTGCGATGCGCGACGAACTGAACACCTTGGTCGCCGCCGCGCCGGCCGCCTCCCCGCCCGAGATGCCGCCGGCGGAAATAGGGGAACCGGCCGACCAACTCGCCCGCGCCGAGCACGAACTGCAAGCTGCCCTGCGCGCCGCCGCCGACCGGATCACGTCGCCGGCCGGAACGCCCGATCCACGCGCCGCCGCCCGCTGGGCGGAGCTCTGGGTGGAAGCGTTCGGCCAATCGCCGCCGGCGCAACTGGGCCTCGACGCCCCCGCCCCGCCGCCGGCCGGCCCGCCCGTCGATCGCCGCCGGATCGAGCTGCTCCTGCTCAAGCCGCTCGATCCCGACGCGCTCACGGAGTTGCTCGACCTTGTCGCCGCGCGCAATGGCTTGGTGGGCCGCGCCCACCTGGCGCTGCAACTGGCCGACCGCTTCCGCCCCGACTGGCGCCACCGCGCCGCGCTCGACTCCGAGCTGGCCACCCTTTTCTGGCCGGAGTTCTCCCCCGCCGGACCCCTGCCCAACCCGCATTACTTCCGCCGCCGGGCCGACGGACCCCAGCCGCCGACGCTGCTCACCTGCCGCCTCGACGCCCCCGACGCCGAGACCGTCCGCCGCATGATCGCCGATTGCCTGCGCATCGAGCGCGAGGGCTTGCGCGGCAACGTCTACATCGATGCCCGCGGCAAGCCGCTCAGCGAAAGCAGCTACGGCGACTATGACGAAAACCTGCGCCGGCTGGCTCGGTTTCTCGACCGCGAAACGTCGCTGACCGTCATCCTCGACAACGACGAAACGCTCTTCCAACCGGGCGCCGCCCCCGCCGCCGCGCTGTACTGCGGGTGGTACAGCCTGGCCAATTACGTCGATGCGTTCGAGTTTGTCCCCGGCGCCGTCGGCTACCACATTGCCAGTTCCGAGGCGATGACGCTGCGGCGCGACAAGGCGCGCAACTGGTGCCCCGCCCTGCTGCGCGACGGCGTCGCCGCCACGTTCGGCCCCGTCGAGGAACCATATCTGACCGCCTTCCCCCGGCCGACCGAATTCTTCGCCCACCTGCTGGCCGGCCGTCGCTCGCTCGCCGAGGTCTACGCCCTCACGCTCCCCTCCGTCTCCTGGATGATGACGCTCATCGGCGACCCGCTTTACCGCCCGTTCGCCGCCCACCCGGTTCTCGACGAAGACCAGTTCGCCCGTCTCCTGCGCGAGTAGGCGTCCTCAATCCGTGCTGATGGTTTTCCTGATCGGATTGCGCATCAAGTGATGATCCGATCCGGTACCCGATTTGTGCAGTCCCTCCGCTCCGCGGCCAATTCAAACGATAACTCGCTTGATCCCGCGCGCGGGCGCGTGCAATCCTTTGACGGTCTTCATGTCGCCGGCGCTGAAGATGCCCCGCACCCCCGGCCGGTGAAAGACCGCATGCTCAAAGTCTCCCCCGATTTCGAAACGTTTCTCCAGCGCAGCCGCGAGGCCAACCTGATCCCCGTCTGGGCCGAACGCCTCGCCGACATGGAGACCCCCGTCTCCGTCTTCCGCAAGTTGGCCGACAGCGAGCACGCCTTCCTGCTCGAAAGCGTCGAGCAGGGCGAAAACGTCGGCCGTTATTCGTTCATCGGCTGCAACCCCGAAATCATCATCCGCTGCCGCGGTCACGAAATCGACATCCGCTACCACGGCGACGAACAGCCGCTCGAACAGTCGCAGCCCCCGCTCGAATTCCTCCGCGAGTTCATGCAGCGCTATCGCCCCGCCGCCGACCCCCAGCTTCCACCCTTCATCGGCGGCGCCGTCGGCTACATGGCCTACGATCTCGTCCGGCACTTCGAAAAGCTCCCCGACGCCAATCCCGACGACCTCAAGCTGCCCGACGCCTATTTCATGATCAGCGACAAGCTGGCGATTTTCGATCACGTCCGCCATCGCATGATCCTGCTGGCCAACGCGCACGTGACCGACGACCCGCGGCGCGCCTACGACGCCGCGATCCATAAGATCGAGCTGATGGCCGAGCGCCTCCGCATCGAAAAGGGCGAACGCAACCAGCCGGTCGACGCCGACATTTCCCCCGCCGTCGAGTCCCCCGTCAGCGAGCTCGTCTCCAATTTCAGCCAGGATGAATTCATGGCGGCCGTCGAGCGCGTCAAGGAGTACATCCGCGCCGGCGACGTCTTCCAGGTCGTCCTCAGCCAGCGCTTCAGCAAGCCCTATCACGGCGACCCCTTCGACATTTACCGCGCGCTGCGCGCGATCAATCCCTCGCCCTATAACTTCTATCTGCAACTGGGCGATCTGAAACTGGCCGGCTCCAGCCCCGAAATCCTCGTCCAGGTCAACCATGGGGAGGTGATCGTGCGCCCGATCGCCGGCACGCGCCCGCGCGGCGCCACCCCCGCCGAGGACCGCCAGCACGAACAGGATCTGCTGGCCGACCCCAAGGAACTCGCCGAGCACATCATGCTCGTCGACCTGGGGCGCAACGACGTCGGACGCGTCGGCTGCCCCGGCTCGGTCCACGTCGACGATTTGATGGCAATTGAACGCTACAGCCACGTCATGCACATCGTCAGCAACGTGCGCGGACGGCTGCGGCCGACGAGCGACGCCTTCGACGCCCTCGCCGCCACGTTTCCCGCCGGCACGGTCAGCGGCGCCCCCAAGATCCGCGCCATGGAGATCATCGACGAACTGGAAAACGTGCGGCGCGGACCGTATGCCGGTTGCGTCGGCTACATCAGTTTCGACGGCAACCTCGATACCTGCATCACGATTCGCACCGCCGTCATCAAGGGGCGCCGCGTCTATATTCAGGCCGGCGCCGGGATTGTCGCCGACAGCGTCCCCGCCACGGAATATCAGGAGACGGTCAACAAGGCCCGCGCGATGCTGCGCGCCGTTGAAATGGCCGAAGCCGGCCTGGATTGATCCCCTGAATCGTCTCTCGTCCCTGCCCCGACGCAGCACCGGCCGGCGCCCTCTGACGCCGACCGGCTGTTGCTTGCCAACTCCCGCGGTCCGCGACTATCCGCGCGGCTCGGGCGTCGTCGACTGGGCTTCTTCAACATCGTCCATTTCGGCGTCGACCCCGTAGATCCCCATCAGCACGTGACGGGTGATCAGCCGTTCGGTCTCGTCCTCATCGGCCGGCCAGCTGCGCGCGTTCTCATTCAAGTGGTTCAGATGAAGCGTCAGACTCTCCTGCAGAGCCTTCAGCGTCATGTCGTCCGGCACGTCGATCTTCCAGAAATCGGGCGCTTCATGCGTCATC
The DNA here is from genome assembly GCA_002068205.1 of candidate division BRC1 bacterium ADurb.BinA292. Lineage (GTDB taxonomy): Bacteria > Sumerlaeota > Sumerlaeia > MVZB01 > MVZB01 > MVZB01. Next base: position 9,011 of record MVZB01000016.1, on the reverse strand, counting down.
GACACCGTCAGCTCCGGCAGACCGTTCGCCGACGGCAGCACCACCACCGCCACGTCCCGGCCCGGCTCCATGTAATCCGCCGTCCCGGCGCCCTTCTTCTGCATCAGGTTCGTGGTCGGCGTCGGCTCCAGCGGCCATTCGGTCAGCTTCTCGCCGTCCTCGATCTCGCCGATCCGCACCGCCATGTAGGTTGCGCTCAAGTCGTCCTTGGTCACGTTGGCGGTGGCCAGGCCATAGCTCTCTTTCCAGGTCTTATTCAGAAAGCCGGTGGTCTTGGTCAGCGGATTCCAGTCGGCGTCGGTCTGGCTTTCGAACCGCTCGCGATCGGGCCCGCTGAGCTGTTCGATCAGCTTGTCGGTATCGCCGGCCAGGGCCGCGTCGACCGCCGTGCTGATCACATTACGGATGGCTTCCTCGGCCGCGGGAATCCGCGCATCTTCCTTCGGCGCGATCCCTTCGGGCAGCTTGATCGTCGTTTCCAGCCGCGTTCCGTCGCCGGTCGCGAGCACCTGGCGCTCATAGATCAGCACGCCCGATTCGGTGTCGCTCTTCAGCACCTTTTCCTGCTTCTGCTCCTTCTGATCCATCGGCTTCTGCTGCTCCTGGGCGTAAGCCACGCTTCCCAGCGCCAGGCCGACCGAGATCAGAAACGTCGTCGCTTTCTTGAATCGCGTTACCATGGTCGCACTCCCTTGCAAGTGATGGAGGGGGGCGAGGGGGGCCCCCGACTTCAAGGGTGCACGACGCACGCATCGCGCCGAACGGGCCGCCCCCCGCCGGATTCCGGTTTCCCGTGGCCCTTCCGCTACCGGACCCTCCGGTGGGCGCCATGCGGTATTCTCCCAGTGAGATTTCGCCCGCGCCTCCAGCGAAATTCATCGCTTGTCCCTATGAACATTGAGAGAGGTGCAGGCCCACCATCCGGTCGCCCGATCGGTGCCGGATGGGCACGCGGCCGTGCGCTACCGGTACCGCGTCCAGCCTGACTCCAAGGCGCTGGTGACGGTGGGGATCCGGATCTCCTGGACGGGCTCATCGCCGGAGCCGACCAGGCGCCACACGCCAGCGGCAGCCTCCTCGGCCAGGACGATCCGTGGAACGAAGTCGACCAGATTGAGCAGCAGCGGCGTGATGAGCCGCACCCCCGGCGCTTGCAGGTCAAGGAACATCACCGAGGGCCGATCCGCGCTGTAGATCATCAGCTCGCCCGGCTCGCGCCCGCGAGTCAGCGATGAGGGGGGATGCGTCGCCGGCAGCGGATACCAACTCACGACGGCGTCGCTGGCCAGCGCCGCACCGTCCTCCGGGCCCAGGGGCTGGAGCTGGATCAGCCGGCCGGGGGCGACGGAGTAAAACGAATCCGTCGATTCGTCATAACACAGACCGCTCGGCCGCGGCGGCATCGGCAGCAGGGCGACGGGCGGCGCGTCGAGCCGATCGCCCTCCACCGGCCGAACCTGGCCGTTGCGCCCATCCAGCAGGTACAGCCGCTCGTTCCGCCGCGCCAGCCCGAGCGGACGGATCGGGTCGCTCATCGCGGGATGATTGAGTTGGTGGCGCGACTGGACCGCGCCGCCGGCGTCGATGCGGACGAGCGTGGCCAGCAATCCCGAATCAATCAGCCACAGGCCGCCCGCGTCGGCGGGGGCGGCCGCCGCGATGTCGCGCAGCAGCCGCAATTCGCGGACCGACTTCAGTTCGCCGTCGTCGTCGGTCTCGATCAGCGCGCCGCGTTCGGTCAGGATCCAGGGGCCCTCCTCGCCGAAGGCGATCGCACGGATCCGTTCCTGCTTGAGCAGCGGCGCGACTTCGTGCAGCGCAAGCTGCGCCGGTTGGTCGGTCTTATCGTCATCGTCGTCGTCGTCGGAGGCGATGCCAAGATTGATCAACACCTGCGGTTCGGCCTCGGGCACGCCCCACAGAATGCCGTGTTCCGCGTCCCAGGCCAGATCCCGCATCGGCGCGCGTTCCCAGGTCTGGATCACGGCGCCGGCGGCATCGAACGCGACCAGCCGACGGCTGGCCGCATCCGACACATAAAGCCGGAAAGGCGAGGCGGCGTGGGCGATGCCCGAGGGGCGGGTCAACCCGGCGGCCAGCGTGGAAAAGCCCCCCGCCCGCTCGCCGTGCGCGCGCAAATGCACCACCTGCGCGCCGAGCCGGTCGGCGAGCCACAGCTCGCCCGCGGCGTCGACGGTCAGGTCCATCGGATCGAGCGGACCGGCCTGATTGGCGGAGTCCAGCGGCAGCTCGGACTGGAGCTCGCCGTCGTCGTCCAGGCGCACCAGGCGCCGCCGCCGCCGATCCATCAGCCAGAGCGCGTCGCGTTCCTCATCCCAGGCCAGCCCGACCGGCCGATCCAGATACGGCGAGATCCCGCGGCCGGGCGCCTGCGCATTGAGGCCCGTCTGCGGCGCCGGCCCCCCCACCCCATGGATGGCAAGATCGACGGTGATATCGTGCTGCGCTTCGCCCGCCGCCCCTTCGTTGACCGTCACCAGATCGGGCAGGCCGTCCTCGTCGATGTGCGCGCTCAGGATCGCCCGCGGGCCGGGACCGGTGCCGAAATCCAGCGGCGGCAGGCGCAGTGGGTCCGGCGCCCCGTCGGCGCGCCCCAGCAGCCGGCTCCCGCCCCCCGATTGCAGAAACGCCACGGCCACGTCGTCCCAGCCGTCCTGGTTCGCGTCGTGGACCACCAGATCGATCGGCCCCTCGCGATGGTTGGTCGAGGCGATGTCGCCCGTGAACGGGTAAACGAGCCGCCGTTCGAAATCGGCATCGAACGCCAGATTCAGATAGAGCAGCAGCCGGTCGTGCGCGCCGTCGAGAACAACCAGGTCCCAGGCGCCGTTGCGGTCGAAGTCGGCCGGCGCCATTGCCGTAAAGGCGGCGTTGGCGAACTCCGCCTCCAATCGGCCCCGGTAGCCGAATCGGCCGTCGGCGTCGCCCTGCCAGAACTGAATGTCGCGCCGGTTGAGCACGATCAGATCGGTCAAGCCATCGAAGTCCAGATCGACCGGTTCCAGATCGGCCGGACCCGCTCCCCGCGCATCGACCTGGAACGTGACCGGCTTGCGCCACTGGCGGCCGCGCAGGTGACGGATGACGGTGAACTGGGCCGAATCGAAATGCCCGACGAGCAGGCTGGGCGCGTCGTCGCCGGCGAGCCGCGCGCCGCGCAGCACGAGCGGAAAGGAATCGGCCGCGGTGTTCTCCGCCAGCAACTCGATCGGCTCGAACGGCTCAAACAGTCCACGCGGGGCGCCGTGGCAGATCCCCAGCGACGGCGGCGCATGAACATCCGGGTTGCCCGAGCAGAGAATCGCCAGATCCAGAAATCCGTCGGCGTCGAAATCCTCGATCACGATCTGGCGCGGCAGGTCGCGTCCGGCGCCCTCATGAATCCCGACTTCGAGCTGGCCGTATTCGCTGAAGCCCCCCTCGCCGTCGCCGCGATACAGCCGCACCTGCTCGCTGAAGGCATACGTCACGGCCAGATCGGTCAGGCCGTCGCCCGTAAAGTCGGCCGCGGCGGCGTGCGACGCGACGAGGCCGGGCGACGCAATATCCTTGATCGGCGAATCCGGCCGCCAGACGAACTCGTCGGCCGCGCCGGCCGGATTGACCGCCAGCGCGCAGGCCAGCAGCAGCACCCCGCGCAGCAGCCGGAGGAACCGATACCAAATCCCACCGCTCGCGCCGCCGGGGATGAAAACCAACCGGGCGCCCCGGAAAATCCTCACGGCGCTCCGCCGATCAGCCCGCCGCGCGAGAGCTGGCCGCCAAACCAGGCCATGTCGCCCCCGCTGACCGTTCCATTGGTCGGATCATAGACCGTATCGGCGGCGGTGTTGACGCCGTAATGGGAGGCTCCGGCTGGGAGATGCGAAGGGAAGGGCAGGTAGACGATGAAGGAGTCGGCGCGGTCCGGTCCGACGCTGACCGAGGCATAGCCGTGCACATTCATCGCCGGTTGATCGATGAGGTAGGAAAATCGTGGATAGTGAAAAAAAAGCAGCGACTGAATCATGTTGAAGCCCGGCGTCGGCGGCCGGAACGGATCGGCCGATGTCAGCCGCGGCCGGTCGCCGAAACTGGGCGGACCGGCTTGCAGCCGCAGCGTGCCGAACGGGTCGCGCAGCGCATCGGCGGCGATGTAGGCCACCGGCGTCGTCAGACTCGCCAGTGCCGTCGCCGCCACCACCCCGAACGGATCGTCCGGGAACGACGGCGCGGGCGTCGGATAGGTCCCGTAGTCGACGCAGTAGCGCTCGACGGCGCCGGCGAGCGTCCGCAACTGGCTCTTGCCGGCGCTGACTTTGGCCTGAACCTGGGCTCGCTGAAAATTCGCCATCGCAATCCCCGCCAGAATGCCGACGATCGCCGCCGTTACGAGGAGCTCGATCAGCGTCAGCCCGCACCTCGACCCCGTGGCAAAACGGTGCAATCCGCCTCGCCCTCGCGCGGGCAGGGAGCGCCTGTTCGGTCTCGGCATCCGTTCCTCTCGGGCCGGGCCGTCAGGGGAGCGGCCCACGCCTCGTACTGTCTACCGTTGGACCTCCCGTCCGGGTCGTGGACCCCTCGGTTTCGGACCGGCGTCTGGATCTTAGATCAAGTATCGGGGCACGCCCCCCGATCCGTCAATCACCCCCGCGCCCATTTCCGTCCCTCCGCCCTCACTCAATTCGTCCCTCGTTCTCGAATCTCGAAGTCTACTCCCGCGCCGCGCCGACACTCGGCAGGTAGCGGGCCTTGGCGTGGGCCTGCTCCAGCGCGGCGGCCGTCGTCACCCACCGGGGATGCTCGCGCCCCTCCGCGCGGGGACCCGGCGCGGTCAGCTCGCCCGCGGCCGTTGCCGACAGGGTTTCCCCGGCAGCCAGCCGTGCAACCCTGCCCGTCGGCGACGCCACCTGCACCGTTCCTTCCGTCACGTCCACCTGCGTCGATCCGCCCGCCACGACGACGCCAAACCGCGTGCCGGTGACGCGGACGACGGCCTGCGCCGTGGCGACCTGAAAGCCTTCGCCGCCGGGCTCGACTCCAAGCCACACTTGTCCCTGCTCCAGTTGCAGACGGGTCCGATCGATGATGCTGAGCCGGGTGTCGGGCGCGACGGCGACGCGCACCTCCCGGTCGTCGCCCAGACTGATCCAGCCGACGCAGTCCTGAGCCGTGTGGAGGCGATCCCCGGGGCCGAGGGCGCCCGGCGCCCGCTCGCTGCCCGCGGCGGCCCTCAGCCTGAATTCCCCGCTCATGAAATCCAGCTGGCCGACCCGCGCGGACGCGGCCGGATGCCACAAGGCCCAGCCGAGGATCACCAGCGCCAGGGCCGCGGCCGCCAGCGCCCCCCATTTGGGAAACCGCGGGGCGGCGGCGCCGCGCGCGAGCGTGTGAACCGTCGCCGGCGGACGCGCGGCATTCGCGCGGGGGCTGGCCCCGGCGGCCAGACGCGCCTGAATCCGCCGCCCCACCGCTTCTTTCAATTCGACCGGCAGCAGCGGCGGGCCGCCGATCTCGCGCGCGTCGCGCGCGACCTCCCGGCACACCGGGCAGGTCGCCAGGTGTCGGCGCGCGGTCTCGTCCAGCGGCCCATTCGGGTCGTCCAGCAGTTGCGCCTGAAGCTGGGTGCAATCCTGACTCATCTCATCCCCCAAGGAAGTTCGTCTCTCGTCCCTCGTCCTCGGCGCTCGAAACCCCGCCTCCTGATCCCGTCGTTGCGAGTGTTCCGTTGGCCCTCAAATCGTCTCCAGACTCCTGTGCCCCTGGCGTTCGAGGCGGCGGCGAATCGTCCGCAGCGAGCGATGAACCTTCGTGCAGACCGTCCCCAGCGGCACGTCCATCACCTGGGCCACCTCCGCCAGCGTCAGTTGCTCATAGTAGCGCAGGTGGATCATCTCGCGCGCGTCGTCGGTCAGTTCCTCCATGATCGCTTCGATCAGTTGGCGGCGCTGGCCGTCGATGGCGGCATCGCGCGGCGTCGGCGCCTCGTGTTCACCGTCGCTCTCAATCAGGCTCTCGGGCTCCTGACCCTCGGCGACCGACAGGCTGCTGACGGCGTAGACCTGGGTTCGGCGCCGCCCCCGCCGCCGCTGGTTGAAAGCCAGATTGCGCGCGATACGAAAAATCCACGGACCGAAGCGTTCGGCATCGCGCAACTGCCCGCGGTGCTCGATCGCCTTCATCCAGGTGTCCTGGAACAGATCGTCCACGACGGGCCTGGCTCCCAACAGCCGCGCCAGATAACGGTAGACCGGTTCGCTCCACTGCGCGTAGAGCGATTCGAAGGCGGGGCGCGCCGGCGGCCCGTCTATCACGGATTCGCGTTTGGGCACGGGGGGTGGGATGCCTTTCCGACCCTGAAGCGGCCGGGGCCTGAAGCCCTCACCCGCTCCCGGTGACCTCCTGAAATCAATAAGACACGCACACTCAGGCTTCTATTGCACCGCCGGGCAAAAACCACGATGGCGGCCGCCGCCGGCCTGTGGAATGATCGAACCCATGTCGCCGCAACCACCTGCCTCCCGCGTCGCCGCGGAACGGCTCCGCCTGATCGGCATCGCCGACGGCGGCTGGAAACCGTGGCCGGCCTTGCAACCGCTGGCCGCCGCGGCGCTGGCCGCCGGTCTGCCCGCGCTGATGGTGCGCGATCGGGAGCTGAGCGACCGGGAACTGTTGCCGGTGGCCTGGCCGTTGCGCGAGGCGGCGCGCCAAGCCGGCGCGCTTTACATTCTGAACCGCCACTTCAGTCTGATCAACCTGCTCGCGCCCGATGCGCTCCACATCGGCGCCGGCGACCCGGCCCCCGATCAACTGCGCGACCATCTGGGCGACGGCCTCGCCATCGGCTATTCCGCCCATTCCGAAGACGAAGCGCTCCAGGCCATCGCGCGCGGCGCGGACTACGTCGTGCTGAGCCCGGTCTTCTCAACCGAGTCCAAACCGGCCGCGACGCCCATCGGCCTGGAACCCCTGGCCGGCCTGCGCCGCCGCACGTCGACACCCATCATCGCCCTGGGGGGCATCCGCGCCGAACGCATTCAACAGGTCCTCGCCGCCGGCGCGACCGGCGTGGCGATGATCCGCGCCGTCTTTGGCGGCGATCCGGCCGAGAACGTCCACCGGCTCCAGCAGGCCGTGGCGTCCGCGCATCGGTAAGCGCGGTTCATGCCACGCCGGCCGCGGACGACTCGAAATCGCTATCGGTTTTCGCCCGACAATCCCCCGACGCCTCACGCGCTCCAGTTCGGCCCGCCCTGGTCCGCCGCCGCCAGCGCCTGGCCATCCAGCCCCAGCCAGGCCACCACGTTGTGGTAACAGACGTCGCGGATCAGCCGGCCCACCAGCGCGTCATCGCGCGGAATCAGCCCGCGCTCCATGTCGCGACCCAGCATGTTGCACAGGATCCGGCGGAAATATTCGTGGCGCGGATACGACAGGAACGAGCGCGAGTCGGTGAGCATGCCGATGAACCGGCTTAGCAGGCCGCACTGCGAGAGCGCCTCGAGCTGAAGTTCAATCCCGTCGTGCTGATCGAGAAACCACCACGCGCTGCCGAACTGGATCTTGCCCGGCGTCCGGCCGTCCTGGAAGTTGCCGATCATCGCGGCGAACAGGTAGTTGTCGGCGGGATTCAGGTTGTAAAGCACCGTGCGCGCCAGCCGGTCTTCGCGCTCCAGCCGGTCGAGCAGCCGCGCCAGCGGGCGGGCGTGGTCGAAGTCGCCGATCGTGTCGAAGCCGGCATCGCGGCCCAGCCGCGCCATCATCCGCGAGTTGACGTTGCGCAGCGCGCCGAAATGAAACTGCTGGCCCCAGTCGCGGGCATGATCCATCCGGCCGAATTCATACAGCATCGCCGACTTCAGTTTGCGCCGCGCCGCCGCATCGAGCGTCTGGCCGCCGCGAACGCGCGCGAACGCCGCCGCAACTTCACCAGCCGTGTAGTCCGCGGCATACGGTTCCTCCAGCCCGTGATCCGACAGCCGGCACCCGTTTTCGTGGAAGAACTGATGCCGCCGCTCAAGGGCCGCCAGGAACGTCTCGAAATCCCCGATGTCCATGCCCGTCAGCTCGGCCAGCCGGTCGACCCACTCGTTGAAGGCGGCGGGATCATCCACGGCCATCGCGCGATCGGGCCGCCATGTCGGCAGGACGCGAACGGGAAACGACGCATCCTCCGCCAGGCGGCGGTGCGCCTCCAGCTCCGAGAGCGGATCGTCCGTCGTGCAGACCAGAACGACATTGGCGCGGCGGATCAGCCCGCGGCAGGAGTTCTCCGGTTGCGCCAGCTCGGCGTTGCACCGCTCATAGATCGGCCGGGCGCTCGCGCCGTCGAGCAGCTCGGTCACGCCGAAGTAGCGCGCCAGCTCCAGGTGCGTCCAATGATACAGCGGATTGCGCAGGCAGCAGGGGACGGTCTCCGCCCACTTCTGGAATTTTTCCCAGTCCGAGGCGTCGCCCGTGCAGAAGCGCTCATCGACGCCGTTGGCCCGCATCGCGCGCCATTTGTAGTGGTCGCCATACAGCCACGCCTCGGTGATCGTCTCAAAGCGCGCGTCCGCCGCGATCGGTTCGGGCGGCAGATGGCAGTGGTAATCCACGATCGGCAGCGCGGCGGCGTGTTCGTGATACAGGCGCCGCGCGTCGTCGTACTGCAGCAGAAAGTCGCCGTGAATAAACGGCCGGTCCATCAGGGTCTCTCCTCGGTCGTGTCGCAGTCGGCGACGGTCTCGAAGCCGCGGGCGAAGAAAATCCCGGCGTAGACGTTGACTTCAATCAGCCGGTCTTCGGCCGCCTTTCGTTTCACCCAGTCCACAATCTGGTCGAGCGGCACGGTGTGAACTTCAATCGCTTCGGACGCGTCGCCGCCCCCCCGGCCGACCTTGCGCAGCCCGCGCGCGCGGTAGAAAGCGACCACTTCGTTGGTCAGCCCCGACGACGTGGGGCCGGCCCCCACGCGTTCTAGGTGGCGCGCCTCGTAGCCAGTCTCCTCGATCAATTCGCGGCGGGCGGCC
>MVZB01000015.1 GCA_002068205.1 candidate division BRC1 bacterium ADurb.BinA292 | reverse complement strand
CGCCCCCCGCCGCCAGCGCCCGCGGCCCGCCGCGCGTCCAGACCGCGAACCGCAGCGGCCCGCGGCCGATCGGGTAGTCGCACACCGGGCAGTGCTGGCTCTTGTAGCCCTCGCGGTAGCGCTTGAGCAGGTCGAGCGGGCGCGGCCGCGCCACCGCGCGCAGCAGGCGGACCAGCAGCCCAATCGTCACGACGAGCGCGGCGGCGATGGCGATGTACTTGAAGAACTCCCGCGGGAAGTAATCCCACATCACGCCCGCAACCTTCCAGAACGCGGCCACGCACAGCGCGATGTAGATCGGACGATAGATGCTCGCGCGCCGGCGCACGGTCAGCCAGGCCGCCGCCAGCAGCACCGGCACGATGAACGCCAGCTTGAGCGACCCGACCAGCAGCCGGTGGCGAGTCAGTTCCGCCTCGTATTGCTCCCGCGCCGGCTGCAGGATCTCCTCGATCCGCTCCGCAATCGCGTTCTGCTCATCCTGCGCGGCGTGCTGCGCTTCGTTCAGCCCGGCGATTTCGTTGTTGATCTGTTCAAACTGGTTCTGGGCCTCCAGGAACCGCTCCTGGCTGAGCAGCAGCGCTTCCTGGTCGGGGGGCGCGCCCTCGCCCCGTTCAAGATAAAGCTGGTGCAGCTTGATCATCTGATCCATCAGCGAGCGGGCGTTGTCCATCCCTTCCTGGAGCGTCGCCTGCCGCTCGCGTCGGCGGGCGATCTCGCGGTCGATCCGTTGCAGCTCCTTGCCCAGCGCGGCCTGCCGCTCGGTCAGATCCGCGGGCGTGGCGGCGTCCATCAGGGCGTTGTAGTCGGGGGGATTCAGGTCGCCGATGTCGTCGAGCACGAAGCCCAGCAGCCAGATGAAGAGAAACGTAAGCAGGATGGCGAGGAGCACGATGCCGGCGCGCAGGGCGAACGGGATGCGGCGCGGGCGAACGGACGGACCGGATGAGTCGGCCATGGCGGCAGCCTCCGTGAGGGATGGCCAAGGTTACCGGATGTAATGTTCACATATCAACAGAATTCGCGCGACCGTTTTCCTCGTTGTCCCGGCGCCGGTCGCCATGGAAAATATCCTCATGCGCCATGACAGCCAGCTTGCCGTCGTCCACGCCTGGTTTCCCCCGGCATGAATCCGCCGCGCGCGGCCGTCCTGCCGGGCTGGCACTGCGCCGCCTGCGGCCGGCAGGTGCGCAAGGACGACCGGGTCTGCTCCCATTGCGGCGCGCGGCTCGTCCAGCCTGCCCCGTGGCACGAGCAACCCGTCTGGATCGCCGTCCTGATCCTGACGCTGCTGGGCGCGCTCGGCATCCCGCTGATCTGGCGTTCGCGCCAGTTGAGCCGCCCGGCCAAGTGGCTCTTTACGCTCGCGACAATTCTCTATACGCTGATCATCATCCTGCTCCTGGTCTGGATCTCGATCCTGCTCTGGGAGCACCTGCAAGCCTTCCAGATGCAGATGAACGACCTGGGGATGTGAGGATTCCCCGGTCCCGTCCGCGCCACCGCCCGCCATGCGCCTTGTCTCGCTCAACGTCGCCCGCCCCGCCGAGATCCCCTGGCAAGGGCGGATGATTCGCACCGGCATTTTCAAAGCGCCGGTTGAGGGGCCGCGCCGCGTCTCGCGCCTGCGGATCGAGGGCGATCTCCACGGCGACCTCTCCGTCCACGGCGGCCTGGACAAGGCCGTCTACGGCTATCCGCGCGAGCATTATGCCTTCTGGCGGGCGGAGCTGGGCGCGGCGGACGACTTTCCCTTCGGCCAGTTCGGCGAAAACCTGACCACCGAAGGCCTGCTGGAACGCGACGCCTGCCTGGGCGACGTCTACCGCATCGGCGGCGCGCTGCTCCAGATCAGTGAACCGCGCCAGCCATGCTACAAGCTGGCTTACCGGATGGGCCGCCCCGGTTTCGACGCCCGGTTTCTCGCCAGCGGAAAGCTCGGTTACTATTTTCGCGTCCTGGAGGAGGGCGTGTTGCAGGCGGGCGACGAGATCGTCCGGGTTGAGCCGGATCCCCAGCGCGTCAGCATGCTGGAGCTCGCCTCCCTGCTCTACCTGGGCGGCGGGGACAAGGATCTGCTGGAGCGGGCCCTGGCGATCGACAGCCTCTCGCCCAAGCTGCGGTCGCGGCTGGCACGGCTTGAACGGTGAGCCCGCTCGGTGGGCACCGATTGTTCGGTTCGATATCGAAGATTCGAGAGCCGAGGACGAGAGCCGAGAGCCGAGAGCCGAGAGCCGAAATCTGGGTCGATCATCGCCGGTCGAGGACGAGGACGAGAGACGACCGCTGAGGAACGGATTGCACGCGGGGGATCATTCCCGCCGGCAGGGGGAGCCTTGGTCGGGCGTGGACACGGGCGCGGAGTCTGCTAAGATGAGCCATCCCCTGGTTTCGCGTCCCGGTCGCGGTTCTTGAGGCCGGGCGCGTCCCCCGCGGTCTGGCGCTCGCCGTGGGGCTCCGGATGCCGCATATCTCGCTGGAGTTTCCCTGTGAAATACCTGCCCACCTCGCGCATACCCGCGTTGCTCCTGCTGGTTGGCGTGCTGACGGCTCTCCCCGTACTCGGCCCGGCCGAGCCGATGATCGAGGACGCCGACAACCCCGAGAACAACCTGGGCTACGTCACGCCGCCCGACCTGACCCGCGAAGTCCCGATGATCGAAGTGATCAACGATCCGGTCGAGGGCTACAACCGGGCGATCTTTTCGTTCAACAACTGGTTCGCCATGTGGGTGATGCGTCCGGTGACGAAGGGGTATCGCGCGATCGCACCGTTGCAGGTCCGTCTCAGCATCCGCAAATTCGGCCACAACCTGGCCTACCCGCTGCGCCTGGTGACGACGCTGCTGCAGGGCAAGTTCAAGGGCGCCGGCGTGGAGACCGCCCGCTTTCTGGTCAACACGACGGTCGGCCTGCTCGGGTTTTTTGATCCCGCCGGCTCCAAGCTCGGCCTGCGGCCCTATGACGAGGATTTCGGCCAGACGTTCGGCAAGTGGGGTTCCGGCCCCGGCTTCTACTTCGTCCTGCCGTTCCTCGGGCCGAGCAGCGGGCGCGATACGCTCGCCTGGCCGTTCGACGCCGTGCTGAATCCCGCCTCCTGGGCCCCGGGCCTGGGTCAGTTCCTGATGGTCAACACGCTCAGCTTTTCGCTGCCGACCTACCTGCGCCTGATGCAGACCGAAATGGATCCCTACATCCTCACGCGCGACTTCGCGGCGCTCGCCCGCAAACGCGAAGTGCTCGATTATCGCCCGCTTGAGACGGAGATCGAGCCCTCGCCGACGCTGCAGGCGATCTTCCTCGACGTGCGCGATCCGCGGTTTCCCGACGCCGGCGCCACCGCCCAGGTGAAAATCCCTTCCACCGGCCGCGAACTTCCCTATTCCTATTGGCTGCAGCCGACCCCCGCCCCGCTGATCTTCATCATGGGCGGCGTCGGCAATCACCGCCTTTCGGAATCGGCCATGGCGTTCGCCGAAATCGCCTACACGCACGGGCTGTCAGCCGTCACGCTCAGCAGCGCGATGAACTGGGAGTTCATGGAGCACGCCGCCACCGTCAGCGTGCCGGGCTACACGCCGGTCGACGCGATGGATGTCTATCGCGCGATCGACGCGATCCATCAGGACCTCCAGCAGCGCCATGGGGCGAACATCACCGCCATCGGCGTGATGGGACTCTCGCTCGGCGCGCTGCACTCGCTGTATCTGTCCGCCTTCGAAAACGAGCGCCGCGGCGGGCTCGTGCCGATCGACCGGTTCGTGGCCGTCAATCCGCCGATCGACCTGTTCTATTCGATGCGCAAGCTGGACGAATACTACAACGCGCCACTGCAATGGCCCGAGGCCGAACGCGCGGCGCGCATCCAGAACACGCTGTTTAAGGCCGTCCAGTTGACTGAGATGGACCTGACGCCGAAGACCGACCTGCCGTTCGATGCGATCGAATCGCAATACCTGATTGGTCTGAATTTCCGCCTGATCCTGCGCGACATCATCTACACCAGCCAGCGGCGCAACAACATGGGGGTCCTCGCCACGCCGCTCGACACGGTCGCGCGCCAGGCCGTCTATGACGAGATCTCGCAGTTTTCCTATCTGGAATACGTCGACCGGTTCGTCGTGCCGTACTATCTGTCGCACAACGAACTGGCGGCGACGGCCGACGAGCTGGTCAGCCGCTCCAACCTGCGCTGGATCGAGGATTCGCTCGCCGGCGACGAGGACGTGCGGGTCTACCTGAATGAGGATGACTTCATCATCGATCGGGAGGACATCCCGTGGCTGCGCTCGGTGCTGGGCGGCCGGCTGACGGTGTTCGAGGGGGGCGGGCACCTGGGCAATCTGTATCGCCCCGAAGTGCAGGCCGAGTTGGTCTCTTCGCTGGTTGAGCTGCGCGACAACCCGCCCCGGCGCGACCGCGAGCCGGTCTTGCTGCCGGCGGTCAGCCTGCCGGCGCCGGCCGACGCGGCGCTGTAGGGCTTGTCATTCACCAAATCGCAAGCTGCTTGAGGCTTCCAGTTCAGTGCAGGCGGTTTGAACTTATTGGCCGGTCCAGACCGCGGAGCGGACGACCGGAATAAAGCGCAGGCCGACGGCCGCAGACTGGAACCCTGCGTAGCCGTCCCCGATGTATCAAACCCCTGGAAAGGGTGACCGGAGCCGTCCTGAATTTGGGAATGACGAGCGCTGCAGGAGAGGGACGCGCCGCTATTCGTTGTGGTCGAATGGTTCGTTGACCGAGCAGGTCGTGTCGTCGGAAACGGCGCCGATCGTGTAGACGCCGCTGCTGGGGCAGCTCGGTTCGCTCTTGAGGTAGCCGGAGCCGTCGGGTTGGACCAGATCATCCCAGCCGGGGACGGCGTCGGGGGGTTGCTTGAAGTCGAGCGCCCAGACTTCCTTGGCGCCCTCGATTTTCTGAAGATTCTCCTGACAGACGCGCTGCTGCGACAGACCGCGCTGCCGGATCCAGGTCGGGCCGGCGATGGCGAGGATCACCGCGAGGATCGCCACGACGATCATGATTTCGATCAGCGTGAAGCCGGCGATCGCGCTCCGCCCGAAGCGGATGCATCGTCGATGACTGCGGGCGTGCGGCTGGCTGGCCATCGTCGTATCCCTCATGTTGGCGGGGTTCGACCGGGTCGGGCGCCGACCCGCGCGGGCGGGGTTGGCGGCGGCCGCCGCGGCCGGCGCAAAATCAGGTTGCGGGAAAAGAGAAGGGCGATAGTTGCCGGGCCGTGGCCCCTATCGCCCTTCATCAGCCTAGCTGCTTGGAGAGGCGTCCATCGGTTGATTCGGCGTTCAGGGGCCGGATCAGATGGCGTCGAGCGCGTGGTCGCCGCCAACGCTGCAGGTCGGGTCGGTGCCGACCGCGCCGACGGTGTAGGTGCCGCTCTCGGGGCACTCCGGCTCGACCTTCAGGTAGCTGGTCGTCGGATCGCCCGTGACCAGGTCGCTCATCGCGACGGCGGCGCCGGGCGCCAGATCGTTCTCCAGCGCGTGCTGTTCCTTCGCGCCGTCGATTTTCGTCAGGTTTTCCTGGCAGGCACGGTTACGCGACTGGGTTCTGGCGCGAACAAAGCCGGGGACCGCGATCGCGATCAGGATGCCGATGATCGCCACGACGATCATGATTTCAACCAGGGTGAAACCCTTGCTGGTCTTGCGGAAAAACTTCATGTCTCCACCTCCGTGTTATTTGTCGAGCCCACTGGATCTCGGGGTCTCGTCAGCTCCACCGCTCTGCCTTCCGCTGTCAGCAACCGCGGTGCCACATCTTCCAAATTCTAATGAGATTTACTGCCCCTCCGAAAAAATTGCCTGATTTCATTGTATTTCCAAGGTTTTTCCCGTTTCGTCGCCGTTCCCGCGGTCGCCGCCGTCGTGCCGTTCACTCGTTGCAGCCTCCGCGCGGGCGGGTAATGGGTAACCCGTTACCCGCGGCGACGGGAATCAGCTTACCCATCGCGCCTTTCACGAAACCGCCGCCGCCGGCAGCGGCTCGGCCTCAACAAGATGCTGGAAAATCGGCGTGCTCAGGCTGTAGGCGTTGTTGCCCAGGACGATCTGGCGCCCGTGCCGGTTCTCGACGTTGACGATCAGCGGCGCCTTCAGGTTCGCCGTCATCCGGATCGGCGCGTCGTGCGGCACATTGACGATGCTCATGATCGCGCAGCCCTCGACGGCGTCGGTGCCGATCATCCGGGCGGTGTCCAGGTCGATTTCGAGATGATACCCGGCATCGATGAACAGCGGATCGACGATGATGAAGGCGAGCGCCGGATTTTCCACCGACTGGAGCCACTTGAACGGGCTGCCGTCGGTGTCGTGTTCGAGCAGGATGTAGCGCTGCTCGTCGGGGAAGCCCAGAATCCCCTCCGGAAAGGTCATGACGACCTCTTCGGGAAACTCGATTTCACCGAAGCGCGTGGTGTGGAATCGCATGGTTACGCCTTCCCGTTGCCATTGTGGGACAGATTGCGCGGACGCTGTGTCAGGCTTTGCTGATCGCGCCAGATGGAGGTGAGCACCTCGGAGCTGTCGGGGCTGGAGAGCGCCGCCAGCGCGTTCTGCTCGCGGATCAGATCGTAGATTTCCTCGCGGTGCACACTGATGTTGCGCGGCGCGTCGACGCCCACGCGCACCTGGTTGCCGCGAATTTCGAGGATCTTCAGGGTGATCGAGTCACCGATCCGAATCCCCTCGCCCGACTTCCTTGTCAGTATCAGCATGGTTCGCAACCTTCCTGGTCCACGCGCTGATGCGCTATGCAACGGCAGCCTTTCCCAGTACTCTACGGTCAAAAAGGTCCGAAGCTTTAGCGCATCGCCGGCCGACTTCGTATCGGCCGAAGGGCCGCCCCGGTCGCCGGTTCCTCCGGCTGGGCGGTCCGTCTGTAATCTCATCGGACCGGGCGCGGCGGGGGTTTAACGCTAATTGACCTGGCGCGGCGGAATCGCCCACCGAGGGGAACCGACCGAAATTATGCAGAAACGCGAAATCGCCGGGACTCAAAGAAGGAGAGACGATCAATGATTCTGTGGTAGTGCGGGGGGCTTGGAGCGGGCCGCCGGTCGCCGTTGCGAACGGGCGATGGGATCCGCTTACGCTTGGGCGCCGCTCATCAAGGCGAGCAGCCGGCGGGTCAGGGCGACGCCGTCCCAGGCGTGACGCCCCTCCGGGATATGCTCCAGCGCGAAGCTGATGGCCAGCGAGAGGGGGACGAGCTGCGGTTCGCCGCCGAAGAGCTCGGCGTGCAGCCGGGCCAGAGCTTCGGAAAGGCGGACCGAAACGCCGACCCGGCGGATCGGGTTGGCGGCCGGATCGGCGCAATCGGCGGCGGGCGAGGTGACGAGATACTCGCGGCAGACCGACGGGCGCCCGCCATGCACCGAGCAGCTCTCCTCCTCCAGGAACGGGCAGGGAATCCCCAGCAGGAAATAGCGCGCGGCCAGGGCGCGCGCGGCTTCATCCGATTCCGGCGTGCGCAGCAGGGCTTCGCTCAGCCCCTCGGCCTCCAGCCGCGAGGCGGCCGCCTCAAACCGCTCCAGGTAGCGCCCCTGCCGCTCGGCGGGGACGTGCATCAGCAGGTCGGCCAGCATGTAGGCTTCGGGGGGCGAGACGGGGGCCAGTTGCCGGCAGCAGGCGCCGCAGCCGGGCCCGCACGAGATCACGCGCCCCGCGCGCTGCTCGCGGCGGGTGGCCAGCTCGACCAGGCGGTCCACCAGCGGCAGCGTGCTGCGCGCCAGCTCGGCCAGGCGCATCGGCCCGGGCGGGATGGCGAGCATGCCGCGCAGGTTGCCGTCGGGCGTGCTCAGATCGAACTCGAGCAGACGCGGCGGGGATGGGGCGCCCTGGGTTCCGGTTTCGGTCATCGCGGCCGGCCCGCGTGCATCGGGTCCTCAGCCATGAGCCGGGGTTTCCACGGGGATGCCCGCCGCGCTCAGGTAGTAGAACCCCTTGTTTTCCACGGCATACTTGATGACCGGGGTGCCCGAGATGAGGAACAGGAGTTCCAGCGGGAGATCATTTTGCGCGATCTCGGCCGGCAGCGGGACGAGGCCGTGCTGCTCGTCGTAGAATTGCCAGTCGCTCCCCTGAAACCGGATGAGCAGGGCGGGATCGCCCTTGGAGGAGACGCCGACGACGGCGCGGTCGACCTTCTGCATCGGTTCGCGCGGCACCAGCAGGATGTCGCTTGCCTCGAACTGGCCGGCGGCGCTGCGCTTCCAGCAATACAGGCCCAGCTCGCGCGCGGCCTCGGGGCCCGGTTCGAGTACCAGGAGGGTCCCGTGGAGCGTGTCGTCGGCGGCCAGGGCGGTGGCGCCGCCGTGGAATTCGCCATCGAACTGCGCCAGCTTCTTCACTTCGGAGGGCTCGCCATCGGCCGACCAATCGACCGCCTGCAGGAGGAAATTCTCCCCTTGCGTCGGGAGTACGAAATAAATCTGCGCCGACCCGTTGCTGGGGAACGCCGCTTCCATCCAGCGGGGGCGAAGCCGGCCGAGCATCACGTTGGCGCCCGGTTCGGCGTCGCCCCGGGTCGTCAGATGCACCGCCTGAAAGCGCGAGATATCCCCTTCGACGTTGCCCTGCCACAGGAAGAAGCGCCCTTCGAGCCCGGCGACGCCCGGCTGGTGGTTGAGCGGCGGAACGATCTGTTTGGGGACCGGACTGAGCGGGAGCGTCTTGATGTCGAGCTGCTCGGTCAGATCGTCCACCCGGCCGAAACGCAGCTCATCCCCCTCGAACCAGGCGATCCACTGGCGATCCGAAGCGCCGCCATTGATCGGGACCGAAAGGACGGGCTCGGCCGACGGGCCGATCTGGCCCAGCGACTGCAGATGGACGGTCTTGGGCTTGTTGATCAAGTCATAACGCGAACGGGTGAGACTGCCGGGCGGGGTGGCGACGTTGACCCAGACGGAGTTGAAGATCGCGGCCGGCCCGCCCGACATGCTGACCGTGTGGGGGTGCCGGGGCCGCATCGCGCGGATCGTGACGTGAACCGGTTCGGAAAAGGCACGCCCGACTTTGCCGTTCCACTCCCACAGCGCCGAGATCTCATACTCGCCCGGCTCCTGGAACTTGACGAACGTCAGCAGACGATGGGTGCCCGAAAGCGACTGGCCGGGCAGGAGCGGCGAGGGGACCTCCTCGATGAAAAGGTTGGGATCGCGCCGGTAAATCCGGTCCAGCCCCTGTTCGATGCTGACCACGCGGAGGGCGGGGAGCGTCCAGCAGTCGGCCGGATTCATCGTCATGACCGATTCGCGGCCGACATTGGTGATCGTGACCTCGAAGCGGGTGTTTTCGTCAAAGGCCAGATCGGTCTTTTCGACGGTGAGTTCAACTTTGAGGCTCATGACGCCTGTGCTCCGGAGACTAGAATTTGGCGATATCGAGACCCTGCAACAGGGCGAGCGTCTTGCCGCAGTATTGGCCTTCGCAGAAGTTGTAGCTCATCACGCACCAGTCGGCGGCGTCGTGGCGCGCGGCGATGCCCCCGCCGAACGGGGATGGCTGGTGCACGGCGTACAGCGAATGACCCAGCTCGTGGCACGTATTGGACGAGACGTTGTATGGGAAGCTGGGCTGATTGCTGTAAACGCGCTCGCCATACCACAGATAGGCGCCGCGGAAGTGCAGCGACACGCCGCTGGTCATGTGCGGACCATTTGTCGGGCCCCGCAGCGCGCCGGAAGTCACGTCCCAGATGCAGCCCATCGGGTACTGAATGAACGTCAAGCCGGGGAGCGATCCCTTCTTGCTGTAGTAGGAGAGCATGCCGTTGAGGAACTCGTTGAGCACCATCGACATCGTGTCGCGCGGATCGTTGCCCGCGGCTGGGGGAATCGGCCCGATCTTCTGGGCGGGGGTCACGCCGGGGAGGGCGTCGTATTCGGCCGGTTCGCGGATATTGATCGTAAACGGCGTCCGAGCGTCGAAGAAGAATAGTTTGTCCAGGTCCCAGTTGACGCCCATCGCCCCCTGGAAGTTCTTGGCGTAGGCCACGCCGGCGTCGAAGGCGGCGCGCTGGGTCGCCGCGTCGGGCTCCTCGGGGATCGCGACGTTGGGATCGATGATGAATTCGCACCAGGCCTTGGCATACTGCCGGGCCGGACCTTCCCACTTGCCGGCGCCGACCGGCCCGTTGTCGCGCAGTCCGGTGGGCGTCATATCGGCCTGCTTCATCCCCACATAGGTCAGGTCCTGCTTGATGAGCCCACAACGAAGATAGATCGTCTCCTTGTTCAGATTATACGGCGGGCCGGCATAAGCAGCTTCGATGGCGGCCGGGAAGTTGGCCATCGCCGGATCCTTGCGGAAGATGTAGCGGCTCAGCCGGATCGTGCGCCAGACGACCATCGTGCCGGTGGTGATGGCGACCGCCTGTTCGTCGGCGCCATTGCTGTCCAGGGTCGGGGGTCCGACGTAAACGCGCAGTTTGTAGCGGTCGCCGGGGCGCGACTTGATCTCGAAGATCACGCCGCCGACGGGGCCCGCCGCCGCCGAGCCGGGCGTGCCGCGCTTGCCCCCCTTGTCGACATGGACATTATTGGCCTGCGGGTCGCGCAGCGCGGGGTCCGGGTTGTTGTCGACCAGATAGTTGGTGATGTGGGTGTCGCTGTAGAGCTTGGGTCCGGCGCCGTTGGCCGTGGCGGGGGCGCCGGTGGCCGGCCCCTGGAGTGATTCGCGCAGCGGCGGGCGATTGAGCTGTTCGGCGCACGGCTTGGCTGGATCGAACGGCGGCAGGTCGTCGGGCATCTGGAGCTGGAAATAGACCATCGCGCCCGGGGCGGGCAGCCACCCGCGCTTGACGTCGTAGCGCTCCACTTTGACCAGCAGCGGGATCTTCCCCATCACGTCGTTCGCCGTGTAGTATTCGGTCTCCACCGCGAAATGGTCGCCGCCGAGCGAATGGGCGGCGTTATAGTCCGGATACAGGCCGGTGTTGGCCCAGGGCTGATCGACCGAGAAGCCGCCCGGCAGGTGAATTTTCTCGAACTTGCCCTCCTCGGGGAGCTTGGCGAGGATGTGCGAGTTGAGCCATTCCTTCAGTTTTTCCTCCGCCTTTTCGTTGGTCAGCGGCGGCTTGTGCATCGATTCGCGGAAGTACTTCCAGTTCTCGAGCAGGCACTCCTCCATCTTGGGTTCGTCCAGCGTGCGATAGAACAGGCCGACGGCGTTGAGCCGGGCGGCCCGGCCGCGATTGGTGTTGATCGGATCGGGGAAGAGTTCGTCGAGGTCGCCGACGCGCAGGCTGATGCGATACGGCCGGCGCAAGACAAGCGTGTTGAAATGGGTCCCGTCGGTCGGATCGGGGGCGACGAAGCCGACATCGCGCGGGCCGGGGTTGACCGTCTTGGTCATCAGGGAATGTGAGCCCGGTTTGGGCGGGGTGGACGTCGGGGTTGCCTCGGCCGACGGGGTGCTGGCCGGCGCGCTCGGGGGCGTCGCGGTGGCCGCCGACGGCGACGGCGAACTGGGCGGCGTCGGAGGAACCGAGGGTGGGGTGGAACCGGGAGCGTGTGCCATGGTGTCGCTATCCTTCGGATCAAGTTGACGGGATCAGGCGCCCGTCAGGTCGACGCGGGCGCGGCCGGCCGGCCAGCCGGCGTGGCCGAGGGCGAGGCGCTGGATGACGGCGTGGAGCCGGGCGCCGACGGCGGGGTCCCGGGGGCTGAACTGGTCCCATCGATCGGCGCCTTGCCGGTCGTCTTCTGGGCCGTGCCGGTGCTGGTCGCCTGGGCATCCTGCCCAGCCTGGCCGGTTGCCGGCTGGATCTGCGGCGGTATCGGGGTGTTCGTGTCATGGACTTCCTTCAGCTTGGCCTGCGTGACGGGGCCGGCAATGCCATCCTCCACCAGCTTGAAACGCCGCTGAAAACGCTTGATGGCGGCCTTGGTGACGGGGCCCTTGACCCCGTCGACCGGCCCCGATTCGAACCCGAGATTATTGAGGCGCGCCTGCACCCCGGCCACGCACCAGCGGTCGGGAGCGTCTTCCAGAATGGGATCGAGCCGGCCGATCCGCAGCGCGAACTTGATCTGTCCGCCCAGGGCGGGCCAATCCTGGCCCGTGGTCAGGCCCTTCGTGGTGGACGGCTTGCTCTGCGGGGCGGCGGCCATGCGCGCCTTCACCTCCGCCGCGCTGGTTGAGGAGGCGGTGGCGGCCGTTTCGGCGGGGGTCGACTCGGCATTGCGCGAGGCGATCGTCTTGGCCTGGCCTTCCTTCTTGGCCTGTTCCATCTTGGCGGTGTGCTCGGGCGACTCGTCCTTCATGTTGAGCGTGAGCCAGCCGTTCTGCGCCCCGCGCGTGATCTCCTGGATGATCGTCCCGTCGGCCGCCGTCTTGCCCGTATAGTTCCGTCCCTCGACCGTCAGGGTGTAGTCGGCGTCGGCGACCGGCTGGAGATCCTCGTCCAGGATGCGCAGCCGGAGGAACAGATCGGAGACCGGAACCTTGAACGTATGGACCTGCTCGGTGGCGACCGCTTCCTCCTTCTCCTTCAGCGGGGGGGTCTTGACGACGTCGGCGTTTTTCTTGCCGCGCGTGCCGTGGAACAGGATGTGGGGATTCTTGCGCTTGGCGGCCAATTGCGGGTTGAGCGCCCACAGTGAACTCCAGTTGGAGTAGCCGTGCTGCAAGGCAATCCTCGAGATATGGTCGTTGCCATCGACCACATGCAGGGGCTTGTTGCCCTTGGCATCGGGAGGCGCGGCCAGGGCGGAGATCGTCTCGGGATTATCCGTCGGCGTCGGTTCCGGATCGGGTGGCGTCGGCGGCAGGGGCTTATTGGGCGGCGTCGGCTTGGCGCTCGCCTTCGATTCAGGCGTCGGCGGCAGCGGCTTGCTGGGCGGTGTCGGCTTGGGCGGCGTCGACGCGGCCGGCGACGGCGTGGCCGCGGGCGCGATCTGCTGCTGGGTCGCTTGCGCCGTCGACAACGCCGACGCGGTCGGACCCGCTTCCGGCTCGGCCGCCTTCTTGTTCTTCTTGCGCCGGTTCTTGATCCAGGAAACCAGTCCCTTGCCGTCCTGGCCCCCGTCGTCCGCCTGGGGCGAGAGGCGATAGTTCGGAGCACTCATCTCGAGACCTTACCTCCGCGGGCTGGGCGCCCTGTTACGTCGCTGGGGTTAGTTGCGGAGCCTGCCATCTTGCCGATTTCATGCGAGGCCCGGCCCTCAAACGCGCTGCCATTCATCGGGTGCGCGATTGGGGAAGCACACCATGCACGTCCCCGGCTCGATCCCCTCGATCCGGACGCGGCCCTTACCGTCGAGCGTCCCGACGAGCGTCTTGCCGTCCGAGGTCTCCAGCTCATAGGCTTCGCCCGGCACCGGTTTGCCTTTGGCATCGACCAGCCGGATTTCAATCCACGATTTCTTCTCCAGCTTGTCCTTGGGGATCTTTTTCTGCGGGCGCTTTTCCGCGGTGTAGCTGGTGTCCTCGCCGTACTGCGCCTCGTCGGCCGCCGCCGGGGCGGTGGGGGCGATGATCGTGCCGGGGCCTTCGGTGACCGCCGCCCCGCCGCTATTAATGTAAACCATGTTGCCCTTCACGTAGGTGCCGCCGCCGTTGATCACGACGAACCCGCCGGGGCCCTTGATCACCACTTCCTGCGTGGCGTTCAGGATGATCTTGTTGGCGTCGACCTGGAACGTGCCGCCGACCTTCTCCTTGTGCGAGCCGCCGATTTCCTCGCTCAGGTTGCCGCCGATCTTTTCGCATTTGTCCTCCACAACCTCGATGTTTTCCTTGCCCTTGACCTTGCGCGAGCGGTCCTTCTCCACATGCATGTTGAAGTTGGCGCCGACCGTTTCGTGCGAATCGGCGCCGATATTGACCCGCCGCTCGTTGAGCACGCGCACGTGCAGGTCCTTTTGGGCGTGGATGAAGATCTGCTCGGAACCGGCCAGATCCTCGAAGCGGATCTCGTTGCTCCCCTCCTGATCCTTGGAACTGGCGGACTTGATCGTGCTGCGCGTCTTGTGCGCCGGGAGCTCGTAGGGCGGCATTTCGTCGTTGTTGTAGACGCGCCCGGTGATGATCGGCTGGTCGGGATCCCCCTCGAGGAAATCGACGATCACCTCGTGGCCGATCCGCGGCAGGAACATGATGCCGTACTTGCCGCCCGCCCAGTTCTGGCTGACCCGGATCCAGCACGACGACTTCTCGTTGTGCTGCCCCTCGCGATCCCAATGGAACTTGACCTTCACGCGGCCGTACTGGTCGGTGTAGATCTCCTCGCCGGAAGGGCCGGTGACGATGGCCGTCTGCGAACCCTCCACGACCGGCTTGGGCGTCACGCGCGGCGGCCGGTACGGCGTGCTGAACGGGATCGCCAGGATCTCGTTCTGATACGTCGGTTCATCCACCTCGACGCCGCCCGACTCCTGCACGACGGCCGGCAGGTGGCAGCCGCGGTGACGGACGCGCGTCACCAGATACTCGGCGTTCAGGTCCTGGCGCGGATGCTCGATCAAATTGAAGCGATAGCCGGGCTGCAGCCGCCGTTCGACGCTGGTCGCCCGGGCCACCTTCAGGAACGTGCGGAACTCCTGCAGCCGGACATTGACGTAGGTTTCGCCCTCGGACTTGACCTTGTATTCGCCGGGATAGTCGTAAAACTCCAGGGCGGTGTCCTTGCCCGAGTCCTTTTCGGCGTCGAGGTTCTGCTTGGGGTTCTCGAAGTTGAAGTCGCGCAGCATTGCCGAGCCGGTCCGGACCTGCTGGCCATAGCGGAACTGGGAGACAAACGCCTTGCCTTCGACCATGTCGGTCGGCGTGCGGAACGGAACCTCCGGCTTGCCGGCGATCGGTTTGTGCACCGACGGGGCATCGCCGAACACCATCACGTGGGTCTCTTCGGTGTGTTCAAAGAAGAAGAAGATGCCTTCCTCCTCGGCCAGGCGCTTGATGAAGTCCAGGTCGGTCTCGCGGTACTGGACGCAGTAGCCGCGCTGACCGTAGTTGCCCGTCAGCGCCATGCGGAACATGTCGGCCGGGATGCCGGCGTCGGTCAGGACCTGCTTGATGATGTCGGGGACGGTCATGTCCTGAAAGATGCGGCTCTGCCGGCGCAGGCCGAGCAGCCACACCCGCGGGACGAGTTGCGCTTCATAGCGGCAATACTGGCTGCCGCTGCTGGTGTAATCCAGCAGCTTGACGATCCCGTTGACCCAGCGCTCATGTTCCTGGTTGAAATGCGAGAGCCGCAGGACGCCGGGGCGGCCGACCAGTTCGTCGATCGCCAGCTCCTGATTCAGACTGGCCAGCTCGATGCGGACATGGAACAGCTCGCTGATCGCCTCATGCAGCTCGAAGCGAATGACGCGCAGTTCCTGAATGTCGAGGTCGCCGGCGCGGAACGAGTAGTCCGATACGTCCGAGTAGAGCCAATGCTGTTCTTCCTGTTGCGTAGCCATGCTGTCACCATTCCTGTCTGTCGTGTCGCAGATCTCTTCGAACAGACCATCCGCATGGGGAGAACGGGTCGAGCACGGGGAGCCGACCCTGCCTGTCTCGGGTCCAAGTCTTCTTTATATGACACGGCCCGGAAAAACCACCACCAGATCAGGTAAATGCGTTTCGGATGCGGATTGCCGTAACGGCGCCTTCGCGGCGTGGTCGCGCGGGCCGGCGGACGCGCCCCCGGCTCGAGTCCGCGGTCCGCCGCCGGCCGGGGCCGCTCGCGCGGGGAAGCTGCTCACCCTTGGAAATCATCTGCGCTCCGTCTCGTATCGGATACGGCCGTCCACAGAGCTCGTTCGGGATGATGATGGATTCTACAACGGAACAGGTCCCCTGGCCAGAGATCCTGACGTGATCTCCTTGTTGCTTCAAGAAGGGGGGTCGGGCGGTTGAGGTCTCCATTCCTCCTCGGGCGCTGGCTGGGCCGGGCCCGACGTTTCGATCGCGCCGGCCATCGCCGGTTCGGGCGCGGCGGTCTCCTCCGGCGCCGCGGCCCCATTGCCGCTGAACTGGAGCGCGAACTCGCCGTTCTCGTCCAGCCCGATGTTCAGATGCTCGGGCAGCGGGCCGACCGCCATCTGCTGCAGGATCTCGGTGGAGATCTTCGGCAGCAGCGAGCCGTTGAGGATGTGATCGATATTGCGCGCGCCCGTTTCGACTTCGGTGCAGCGCTGCGCGATCTGCTCGATGACCGCCTCATCATAGCTGAAGCCCATCTTGTGCGAGGCGGCCAGCCGCTTGCCCACCCCGTTGAGCTTCAGCCGGACGATGCGCGTCATCGCCTCCATGTCGATCGTGTAGTACGGCACGATGCGCATGCGCGCGAGGAGCGCCGGCTTGAAGTGGCGCGACAGCGCCGGCCGGATCGCCGTCAGCACATCTTCGGGCGCGGGAGGCAGCGGCGCGGCGCACATCGACGTGATCGTGTCGGTCTCCAGGTTGCTCGTCATCATCACGATCGTGTTGCGGAAATCGATCACCCGCCCCTCGCCGTCGGCGAGCATCCCCTTGTCGAACACCTGATAGAAGATGTTCATCACTTCGGGGTCGGCCTTCTCGACTTCATCCAGCAGCACCACGGAGTACGGGCGCTGGCGGACGGCCTCCGTCAGAACGCCACCCTCGCCGTAGCCGACGTAGCCCGGCGGCGAGCCGACCAGCCGCGACACAGTGTGTTTCTCCTGGAATTCCGACATGTTGATCGTGACCATGAACCGCTCGCCGCCGAACAACAGATCGGCCAGCGTCAGCGCCGTCTCGGTCTTGCCGGTGCCGCTGGGGCCGACCAGCAGGAAGACGCCCATCGGAGTGTTGGGGTTCGAGATGCCGGCCTTGGCGGCGCGGATCGACTCGACAATCGCGTCGATCGCATGGTCCTGGCCCTTGATGCGTTCCTTGATGCGCGCGTCGAGCGATAGAACCGTGGCGGCCTCGTCGCTGACCATCTTGCCGACCGGGATACCGGTCCAGTCCGAGACAACCTTGCCGATGATATCGGGATCGAGCTCGACATGAACCAGCGGGTCGCGCCCCTGGACCTGTTTCAGCTCATCGAGGCGCTGCTGCAACTCCGCGGCCAGTTCCGCCTCGGTTTCGGGAAGCGGTTCCTCCGCGAGTTCGCCCTCGGCCGCATCGGCCTGGGCTTCAGCTTCGGCGGCCGGTCGGCCGTTGCCCGAGGGCGCCGCCGCCTCGGCTTCCTGCGCGGCGTCGGCGTTGCCGGTGCGCAGCGCCTCGAGCCGGTCGCGCAGCGCCTGGATCCGCCGGGCGACAGTCATCTCCTGTTGCCAGCGCTCCTCCAGCGCGGCGCCTTCCTCGCGCGTCCGCGCGATCTCTTCCTTCAGCTCGGCGATGCGGGTCTCATCGGTGGGGCGGCCGGCCTGCTTGTCGCGCTCGATCGCGTCCAGCTCGCGCTCCAGGGTCTCGACGCGCCGGTCGCAGTCATCGAGCCGATCGGGCCGGCAGCCCAACTGGACGCGGACGCGGGCGGCCGCGGTATCGATCAGGTCGACGCTCTTGTCGGGCAACTGGCGCCCCGATATGTAGCGGCTGGCGAGCTGGGCGGCGGCGACGACCGCCGAATCGAGAATCCGCACGCCGTGCGATTCCTCATACTTCTCGCGCAGGCCGCGCATCATCGTGATCGCGTCCTCGACGCTCGGCTCGTCGGCCTTGACGACCTGGAACCGGCGCGCGAGCGCGGCATCGCGTTCAAAATACTTCTTGTATTCCCCCCACGTGGTGGCGGCGACGGTCCGCAGTTCCCCGCGCGCCAGCGCCGGCTTGAGCAGATTGGCGGCGTCCGAGCCGCCCGCCTGCCCCCCGGCGCCGATCAGCGTGTGCGCCTCGTCGATGAACAGGATGATCGGCGTGGGCGAGGCCTTGACCTCGGAAATGACCTGCTTGAGCCGGTTCTCGAATTCGCCCTTCATGCCGGCGCCGGCTTGCAGCAGCCCCATGTCGAGCGAGATCAGGCGGACGTTCTTCAGGACCGAGGGGACGTCGCCCTTGACGATGCGCAGCGCGAGCCCCTCCACCAGAGCGGTTTTGCCGACGCCCGCTTCGCCGGTGATGATCGGGTTGTTTTTGCGCCGCCGCGCCAGAATGTCGATCATCTGGCGGATTTCGCGGTCGCGCGCGAACACCGGGTCGATCCGCCCGGCGCGGGCCTCGGCGGTGAAGTCGATCGTGAACCGGCCCAGGGCGGTATCGCCCTCGGGGACGTGGGCGCCCTCGGCCCCGGCCGCGGGCGCCGCCGCGCCGCCGGCCGCCGACCGCAGCCGCTCCTCCTCGGCGGCCTCCGGGCTCTCCCAGGTGATGTCGTGGAATTCGCGGCGCAGCTCCTCGAGGCGGACCCGGTCGAGCGCATCGGTGAAATTGAACAGCGTCGTGCGGCCGGGGTTGGCCACCAGCGCCATCAGCAGCCCCCCCGACCGGATCGCCGGCGACCCCAGTTCCACGGAACTGACGAGCCACGCCTCCTGGAACCACTCGATCAGCATCGGCGAGAAGACCGGCTTGCCGGCATTGCCGCTGCGCAGCGTTTCGATGCAGCGCTGCAGCGCCTTGATGAACTCCGAGGGCTCAATCTCGAAGTGGCGCAGGATCCACTGGATGTCGCCGGTGGGCTCCTCGGCCAGCCGTAGCAGCATGTGCTCGACCGTCACTTCATAGTGGGTGCGCGAGACGCACAAGCCGGCGGCCCCTTCGAGGGCGCGCGTGCAGTAGGGGCTCAGTTTCTTGAGAATGGCTTTGAGATCGACCCGTAACATCGAGATCACCTATCGGACGAAATGGTGGGACCGTGGGGCGGTCCCGCGAAGCTGGCTGAGGCGCGGGGATCGCGGGCGCCGGGAGCGAAACACGGCCGACGGGGCGCGGGCGATTTATTCCACATCCTGATCAGGATATATCAGCCCCGCCGCCGCCGGGCAAAATCTCTCTCCGTTGTTCCTCGTCTCATTGGCCGTCGCGGAGAGCCCGCGCCCTCCATGCCGGGATCCGGCCAAGCTCCGCTTGCCTGGGGTGCTGCCTTTCTTCATACCATCAGCGGCCCGGTTTTGGCGAGAGCCAAATGAATGCGGGCCAACCTTTTAGCCGCCGGCGCGCCGCGGGCGCCGGGGCGGGGAGGCGGTGGGACGCGTCGACGGACGGCGCATGGAGCACCTCCGGGCAGGAACCAGACTTTCTCAACGCGATCGCCACCTCGCGCCGGCGAGGCAGCGGGCTGACCCATTGATCCGGCGGGGGGCCGGATTATCGGTTGCGGCGACGGCGGCCTCTGCCGTATAAGGTGGGGGATTGGGGTGCGGTCGCCGGGCGAGCGGACGCTTGGCAGTTCACGATGCGACGGCCGACCGCCTCTTGCGTTCCGCCCACGGAGAGGTGTCCGAGTGGTTGAAGGAGCCCGCCTCGAAAGCGGGTAGGGGCTTAACCGCCCCTCGTGGGTTCGAATCCCACCCTCTCCGCCATCCTGGTTTTTCAAACTTTAATCCTTCCGATATCAACGCGCTGTTGCGATTCCTGATCCGCGGCTGATCGGCTCCGGTGATGTCGGCATCAACGACCGATGATCCCGCGGTCCAACGCTTCCGTCAGCGCCTGCAGCATGCCGCAGCCCAGGGGAGGATCAAGCCGATCAAGCCCCGGCGCAAGACCGGGATGCGGCTGATTCGTTCGCCGACGCTCCTCGATTTGCTGCGGCTGCCCGGTTCCAGACGCGTCGATGAGGCGAGGGGCGCGAGGGAGGGCATCCCTCCCTTACGTCCCCTATGTCCCTTCCGAAATACTGATTTCGCAGAGCGACGGCTTATTCGTCGGTGAACTGGAAGCCGTAGAGTTTGGCGCGATTGAGCTTGAAGTGGATTTTGACCGGCGTGCCGGCCAGGGCCGAGACGTCGCTGCCTCCCCGCCAATTGACATAATAATCGGTGAAATTGCCCAGGATCGGTTCGCACTCGGTCAATTCGAAGCCGGGGAGCGGCTGGCCCTCGGCGTCGCGCAGTTCGACCTGGGCCAGACCCACCGCGCCGGTGTCGATGTTCAGCCGCAGCTTTCGCCCGCTGAAGACGACCGGCGGGGTCTCCAGGAAACCGCCCCGATGATCGACGTCGGCCGAGACGAAGCCGTCCAGGCGCTGCCGCACAATGCCCGTGCCGCCCATCTTCTGTTCGACGGCGTTTTCGTATTCCTCGGGGCGGATGATGTTGGAGTCGTGCGTATGGCCACTCGAACTGTAGAACTGCAGCACGTCGTCGCCCTTGCGGATAAGGCCCGTTCCGGCCGTCAGCAGCCAGCGGTCCCATTCATCGGGCCGGCCGATATCGATGTAGGGGACCCGCTCGGGCCGCGTCCAGTGGATGCCGTCGCGGCTGACGGCCAGTTGGATTTCAATCAGGCCGTAATCCTCCCAGATCTGGTTCGGGCGCGCCCGCAACTGGGTGTGGTACCCATGGACGAAATGCGAGAAATTGGCCGTGAACATCAGGTAGACGTCTTCGGCATAGGGGTAGATCGTGGCCGAGTTGTAATATATGTCAGACGATTGATAGTCATGCTCGTCGGTTTTCAGGATCTCGCCAATGTGTCGGTTCGTGAGCAGGTCCTGATGCAGGCTCGGCGGAACGGTTGTATCGTACGGCCAGGGGGCGAGGATGTCGTCGGTTTCGATCCGGGCGACACGGCGCTGGTTCGCCACGCCGCCGCGCCGTTCCTCGGGGCTCTCCGGCGCGGCCTGGGCGCGGGTGAAGATCACGTATTTGCCGATCCGCTCATCCCACCAGGGGATCAGCACGTTGTCAATCCACATCGGCAACAGCCGGCTGGACCGGGTGAATTGCCGGCCGTCGCCCGAATAGTAGCCGTAAATGCCGTGTGAGTCGGGGTCGAACGAATCGCCCGTGCCTTCCCGCTGGAAGCTGTTGAACAGCTTGTAGCGGCGCTCGGGGACGTCGCGCGGATCGATCAGCATGATCCCGTACGGGATCGGAATATCCACATCGGGGACGCGGGTCCAATGGATCCCGTCGCTGCTCTCGGAAAGGAAGATTCGTTCGCCGCCGTGGTAGATGAGATATTTGCCCTCGTCCTCGAGGACCCGCATGATGAAGCCGAGATTGACGACCTCGCCATTTTCGTCCAACGTCTGGCCGATTTTTGTCGGAGGATTGACCTTGAGCACGACGTTTTCGCTCTCTTCGATGAACCGCTGATCGATGAAGAGCTGCTTGCGCCCGCCGACATCGCGAATCACCGGCAGATCGAACACGCGCAGGTTGACCGGCAGCTCCACGCGCGTCTCAGGCATGCCGTCGAGCTCGGCGACGACGGTGGTGGCATGCCGGCCGGGCGCCAGGCCCGCATGGTTAACGCGGAAGCGGGCGGTCATCTGCCCGACGCTGCCGTCGCCGGTCAGCCGGTCGATCGCCAGCCAGTCCGCATCGTATGTCAGGCGCCAGTGGCGCGAGCGGTCGGACAGCCAGAAGCTGACGGCCTGGAGGGGGCCGGTGGTCTGACCGGTGGCGACGACGAAGTTTAGGGAATCGGGCGTGACGCGCAGGGCGGGCTCTTCGGCCCGCGGCGCGCCGGCAAGCGAGGTCAGCGCCAACAGCAGGGGCAGGACGCGGCGGATCAGGGGACTTCGATCGGGCACGAGTATCATTCCTTGCGACGTGAGTGGCGGTGACGGGTGGCGGACAGGACAGCTCCTGCGCGACCGCGCCGTATCGCCCCAATGGACACAACTCATCTGACAAAAGTTTGGCGCGCAAGGCGCGCTGCGAAGTCCCTGCCAGCGAAAATGTGGAAAGAGGCCAGGTACGGGAAGGCCTGGAGAGAAGTCTACCCGGGTGGGAGGGGGTTCGCCCAAGGCCGTGCCACGCGGGAGCGAGGCGCTTCCAGGTTCAGGCGGTCGCCTCTTGCCGTCGGATTTCGGTATTAACGTATCATTTGGCGAGAACTCAGAACATATCATACAAATAGGGATTGACAGCGAAGAAAGCGACATGTTACCCAAATCCTGGTTACCATTCGCTGGAGTCGTGCCTTTGCGCTGATGAAACAGAGGATGCGTGTCGTGGTCAACGACAGGGGGTTCCTGACGGGAGGAGCACCAGCTTCGAGTTTTGAAATCCCAAAGCCACCTCGCATCCTCTAAATTCAAGAACGGAAACCCTCAACCGGCTGGATCTGAACGTCGACGCCACCTCTGGCGGGCGGCGCGCCGGCATCCCGGACGAGGCCGGCATGCGATGCCGGCCTGTCTCGTCAGCGAACACGATCCGATCACGGCGGACTCCGTTGGGGAAATCCCATGGTGCGGGGTGCGCAAATTGCCGAAAATGGCCGCCGAGTGCCAAGGGCTGGGTGCGACTCATACCGGGTAAACAATCCCGGCCAGCTCGAAAAGTGGCCGGGGATGCGTCGGCTTGCCGGGCGGCATGCCATCAGGCGACTGAATCACCCATGAATCCGACAATTGTGGACGGGCCATGCATACTCTCGATTTCCTGATTGTTTACGCCTATTTCGCCCTCATCGCCGTGATCAGCCTCTGGGTCACCCGGGGTCAGAAGACCACCTCGAAATATTTCATCGCCGATCGCACGATCCCCGCATGGGCCGTGGCCTTCACGCTGATGGCCACGATGATCAGCAGCGGCGCCATCGTCGGGACGCCCGGAACCGTCTACGAGCGTGGAATGATTCTGTTGCTGGGGCACCTGATGCTGCCGCTCGTGCTGCTGTTCGTCGCCTACTTTATTGTCCCGTTCTACCGCCACGTCGTCGGGATGAGCGCGTATGAGTTCGTGAACAAGCGCTTCGGCGCGTTCGCCCGCGTCTATGCGTCGCTGGGCTTCCTGGCGGACCGCATTTTCGACCTCGGCGTCACGCTGATCACGACCGCGATCGCCGTGCAGGTGATGACCGGCTGGGAAATGATGCCGGTGATTATCGGCATCGGCATTTTCACGATTATTTACACGACGGTCGGCGGCATCGAAGCGGTGGTCTGGACCAACGCCGTCCAGGGGGCGATCATTCTTGGCGGGATGTTGCTCGTCCCTGCTTTCCTGCTGTTCTCGCCGGAAGCCGGGCCGCCCGGCGCCGTCGTCGCCGAGGCCTGGCGCGGGGGCCGTTTCGATCTGGGCCGCTTCGATCTTTCCTGGGACAGCCTGTTCGATCCCGACACGACCCAGTGGCTGTTCCTGCTCGCGTTCATCATCGGCTGGGGGCGGCGCTATGTCTCCGATCAACACATGGTGCAGCGCTACCTGATCGCCAAGTCCGACCGGGCCGCGCGCCAGGGCGCCTTCTGGGGCGCGTTCCTCTGCGTCCCGATCTGGGTGACGTTCATGTTCATCGGCGCCTGCCTGTATGGCTATTATCAATTGACGCCGCACGAGCCGCCGGCGATCGCGGACCAGATCGCCCCCTACTTTATCGTCAACGCGATGCCGACCGGCCTGGTGGGACTGATTCTGGCGGCGATCATGGCCGCCTCGATGTCCTCGGTCAGCGCCGATCTGAACAGCGTCGCCACGGTCGCCACCACCGACTATTTCTCGGCCCTGCGGCCGCTGTCGAACGACAAGGCGCGACTGATCTTCGGCCGGTTGATGGTGGTTGTGTTCGGCATCCTCGCCACCCTCACCGCGATTCTGCTGATCCCGCGCGAAGGCATCAAACCGCTGATGGAACGCGGCGTGACGATCGCGGCGATCATCTCGGCCGGCTCGCTCGGCCTGTTCCTCCTCGGCTTCCTCACCCGCCGGGCCACCCGGCTCGGCTGTTACTCCGGCATCGCCGCCTGCATCCTTTTCTCGGCCTGGGGACTGCTGACCAGCGGCGGCGAGGATCGCATCCTGGACACGGGCGTGAATTTCACGATGAATCCAATCCTGATCGGGGTCTTCGGCCATTTCGTCCTGTTCGGCGTCGGCTACCTGGTCAGCCTGATCTTCGGCGGGTATCGTCCCGACGATGTGGAACAGCTCACCATCTTTCGCCGGAAGGATCTCGATCTGGCCGAAGCCACGCCGGGCGCCTGAACCGGCCAGGGGGAGCCGTCCGAATTGCGGGACCAGTTCCGACGGATTGGCTTTCATGTTCTGGGAGCCATGATCATCACGTCTGAGATGAAAGGGTTGGCGCGCCGTGGATGCGACGGACTCCAATAAGCAGCGCTATCTCGCGACCTTGCGCGGGGAAATCCCCGACCGGGTCCCGCTGCACGAGACGATTCTCAACGGTCGCTACCTGCGCCATGTCCTGGGCGAGTGCGATTACGAGGCCTCGCACGAGATGCCCCCCGAACTGCAGATTCCGCTGCTGCGCCGGATCGGGCTCGACATGGCTTCGCTCGGCTTCTACTGGCGCCCCACCGCGCTCAATACGTGGGCGCGGCTGGAGGAAGAGGTCTTCCCGCCGCTGGACGGGTTCCTGGAGCGGGTCGATCGCCATCTGGCAGCGCTGCGCGGCGAGCCGCTCGGGCTGCTCGTCTATGTCCATGGTCCGCTCGACACGACCTATCTTTCCATGGGCTACATGGAGTTTTTCATGTCCGTCAATACGGACCCGGCCCTCGTCGAGGCGGTTA
>MVZB01000014.1 GCA_002068205.1 candidate division BRC1 bacterium ADurb.BinA292 | reverse complement strand
TCACAATGAACATGGATGTCATTGCAAATTCAAGGCCTTTGGTATTAAATTCAATCAATTCACCGAACAATCCTCCAAGGATTGAGCCGGACACCCAGTAACTGTAATTCAACAGGGTTACAAAGAGCATGAACCAGCCCTTATCAACATCTTCCGCGTCCCCGACCTGCGCCGCAAGGTGCTCGTCACGCTCGGGCTGATTCTCGTCTACCGCATCGGCGCCCACGTCCCCACGCCGTTCATCGATCCGGTCAAGATCCGCGAGTTCTTTCGCGGAACCTTCGGCAGCGGCGGCGTGTTCAACGTCGTCGACATGTTCAGCGGCGGCGCCTTCAGCCAGATGACCGTCTTCGCCCTGGGCATCATGCCCTACATCTCGGCCTCCATCATCCTCCAGCTCCTCACGGCCGTCTGGCCCCGGCTGGAAAAGATCAGCAAGGAAGGCGAGGCCGGCCGCAAGAAAATCACCCAGTGGACCCGCTACGGCACCGTCGGCCTGAGCCTGTTCCAGGGCTTCGGCATCGGCATCTATCTGCTCAACGAACAACTCTCGCTGATCCCCGATCACCCCGCCCTGTTTCTCTTCGTCACCGCGATGACGATGTGCACCGGCACCTGCTTCATCATGTGGCTGGGCGAGAAGATCAGCCAGCACGGCATCGGCAACGGCATCTCGATCATCATCACGATCGGGATCATCGCCCGCTATCCGATCGACCTGAACCTGGCCCTGATGTCGATCCGCAACAACTCGATGACCCCCATCGGGCTGATGATGGTCCTCGCGCTCGGCGTGCTGGTGGCGGCGCTGATCGTCTTCGGCCAGCAGG
This sequence comes from candidate division BRC1 bacterium ADurb.BinA292, assembly GCA_002068205.1. Classification (GTDB taxonomy): domain Bacteria; phylum Sumerlaeota; class Sumerlaeia; order MVZB01; family MVZB01; genus MVZB01. The sequence goes on along the minus strand of MVZB01000014.1, from coordinate 24,151 downwards.
CCAACCGCAAGGTCCCGGTCCAGCACGCCCGCCGGATGGTCGGGCGCAAAATGGTCCAGGGCGGCAACACGTTCATCCCGCTCAAGCTGAACACCGCCGGCGTCATCCCGGTGATCTTCTCCTCGGCGATCCTGACCTTTCCGGCGATGATTCTGCCGATGTTCGGCGGCGGCGCCCCCGGCTCGATCGGCTTCACCATCAGCAGCTGGCTCGAGATGAACTCGATCCACAACCCCTACAATGCCTTCAATCTGACCTCGGGCGGCATCTTCAGCCTGCTCAAGATGGTCAACATCTACACGCTGGCCTATATCGCGCTGACCGCCTTCTTCTGTTTCTTCTACACCGCCATCACGCTCAATCCGGTCGACCTGGCCGACAACCTGAAGAAGAGCGGCGCCTACATCCCGGGGATCAAGCCGGGCAAGCACACCGCCGACTATATCGATCATATTCTGGTGCGCATCACCGTCGTCGGGGCGTTTTTCCTGATCGTCGTCGCGCTCGTCCCCGACATGCTCTACGTCAGCTTCAACATCCCGTTCGGCGTGGCGCAGATGGCGGGCGGCACCGGCCTGATCATCGTCGTGGGCGTCGTGCTCGATACGATGATGCAGATCGAGTCGCAATTGATGATGCGCCATTACGAAGGATTTGGCCGGAGCGGTGGACGCGTCGGCAGCCGCTCGCGGCGGCCCGTCGTCCGCATGCGGGGTGCGTGATCGCCCCGGCCGCGCCGCGCGGCGAACAGTCCAGCAATACGACGAGGAGGGCTGAATGCCCGAAGGTGGCCCGGTTCCCCAGCGAATGGTAATCGGCATTCTGGGGCCCCCCGGCTGTGGCAAGGGCACCCAGTCCGAGCGCATCCAGCGCACGTTCCACTTCGCGCACCTCTCCTCGGGCGGCATCCTGCGCGATGAAATCCGCCAGCAGACGCCCCTGGGCCGACTCGCCGGTGAGCTGATGAGCCACGGCAATCTGGTGCCGGACCCCGTCATCAACGAGGTCATGGTTCGGCGCCTCAAGTCCACCATCGACCATGGCGACGGCGTCCTGCTCGATGGCTATCCCCGCACGGTGCCCCAACTGCGGCATCTGATCGGGAAACTGGAGGCTTGGGCCGTTCCCCTGAACGCCATGCTCTACCTCCAGATCGACGACGACAGTCTGGTGGAACGGCTCACCGGACGACGCATCTGCGGGACCTGCGGCGCGGTCTACCATCTGCTCGATCTGCCGCCGACGGTCCCCAACCGCTGCGACAAGTGCAACGGCGAGCTGATCATCCGCCCCGATGACGCCGTCGACGCCATCCGCGAACGGATGCGCGTCTACCACAACGAAACCGAGCCGATTCTGGCGGAGATGCAGAAGGAGCACTATTTCTACCGGATCCCGGCCGAGGGCAACCCGGAAACCGTGTTCCACCACATCCGCCAGGTGCTCGAGCCGCTGATGCACGGCAGCCCGAGCACCCTTTGAGCCGGCCACGACGCCGGACCGAGCCGGAGCAGCAGCCTTGGCCAACCGGATCACGATCAAATCGAAGGACGAGCTCAACACGATGCGCCGCGCCGGCGCCCTGTTGCGCGAAGTCATGGAGGAGGTGATCGGCCACGTCCGCCCCGGCGTCACCACCGGTGAACTGGACCGGGTGGCCAGACACGAGATCGAGCGCCGCGGGGCAATCCCCGCCTTCCTCGGCCTCTACGATTTCCCCGGCTCGCTCTGCATCTCGATCAACGAGGAGATCGTGCACGGCATCCCGGGCAAGCGCGTCCTGGTCGAGGGCGACATCGCCAGCCTCGACCTCGGCCTGATCCTCGACGGCTACTATGCCGACATGGCGCGCACCGTCCCCGTCGGCCGCGCCGATGAGGTCTCCAACCGGTTGATCCAGGTCACCGGCGAGGCGCTGGAAATCGGCATCGAATTCCTCCGCCCGGGCCTGCGGATGGGCGATCTTTCCGCCGCCGTCCAGGCCCACGTCGAGCGCAACGGCTTCGCCGTCGTGCGCGATTACACCGGCCACGGGATCGGCCGCCGCCCGCACGAGGACCCCAAGATCCCGAACTACGGCGAGCCGGGGCGGGGCGTCCGCTGGCAGGTCGGCATGGTCGTCTGTATCGAGCCGATGGTCAACGTCGGCACGTATCAGACCCTGCTGCGCGAGGATCGCTGGACGGTCGTTACGGCCGACGGCAGCCGGTCGGCCCACATGGAGGACACGATCGCCGTGACGGAGGACGGACCCTGGGTCCTGACGGCCCCCTGATCACCCGGGGGGAGGGGAGCGCGCGCGGAGCGGGCGGGCGGGCGACGGCCCTGGGCGGATTTGCCCCCGGGAGACGCCGCGCCGCCCAAAAAAGGCTTGATTCCACCTCTCTGGAATCATAAGATCTGAGTTTTGGTGTGTGTTTGGACTCCATGAGTTCCAGTCATACGGCCAGAACCACCCAACACACGCGGGAGCCTGATCCAGATCCGCTTATGGCCAAAGAAGATGCCATCGAAATCAGTGGGACGGTCATCGAACCCCTTCCCAATGCGATGTTCCGCGTTGAGCTGGAAAACGGGTTGAAGGTCCTGGCCCACATTTCGGGCAAGATGCGCATGAATTTCATTCGGATTCTGCCGGGCGACAAGGTTACCGTCGAACTGTCGCCCTACGATTTGACCCGCGGGCGCATCACTTACCGGTTCAAATAATGCACGGGGCGAGGGGCGACGACCATGAAAGTACGAGCTTCGGTCAAGAAAATCTGCAATAAATGCAAGATCATTCGGCGCAAGGGCGTCGTCCGCGTGATCTGCGAAAACCCCAAACACAAACAGCGCCAGGGCTGAGCCCGTTATCGCCAACCCTTGAATTTTGAATTCCGCTTGAATGGAGTGAGCACCCGTGGCACGCATTGCCGGCATCGACCTCCCGCGCGACAAGCGCGTCGAAATCGGGCTCCGTTATATCTACGGCATCGGCCCCGCCCGCTCGCAGAACCTGCTCCGCCAGGCGCAGATCAACCCCGATACCCGCGTCCGCGACCTGACCGAGGAGGAGGTCGGCCGCCTCAACAACCTGCTGACCAACGCCGAGTATAAGGTCGAGGGCGACCTGCGCCGCGAAGTTCAGCAGAACATCAAGCGGCTGATGGACATCGGCTGTTATCGTGGCACGCGCCACATTCGCGGCCTGCCCGTCCGCGGCCAGCGCACGCGGACCAACGCCCGCACGCGCAAGGGCCCGGCCCGGGCCATCGCCGGCAAGAAGAAGGCGCCGCCCAAGGGCTGAGCCCGCAACCTCCGCGGGGGCGCAACACCTCCCCCGACACGCCCCATGATTCACCAGAACGGATGAGACGGCATGGCGAAGAAGGAAAAATCAGCGGCCAAGACCAAACGCAAGGTCCGCAAGAATGTCACGGTCGGCGTGGCGCATATCCACGCGACGTTCAACAACACGATCGTGACGATTACCGACACCGCCGGCGACACGCTCTCCTGGGCCTCGGCCGGGTCGTCCAATTTCAAGGGCTCGCGCAAGAGCACCCCGTTCGCCGCCCAGTTGGCCGCCGAAAACGCCGCCCGCAAGGCGATGGATCACGGCCTGCGCTCGGTCGAGGTCTGGGTGCGCGGACCCGGCTCGGGGCGCGAGGCCGCCATCCGGTCCCTGCAGGCCAGCGGCCTGGAGATCCGGATCATCCGCGACGTGACCCCGATTCCGCACAACGGCTGCCGACCGCCCAAGAAACGACGGGTCTGATCGGCCCGCGGAGTCCCTGCCTGAGCAGGACGAGTTTTCTCACCGGCGGACGGCCGGATCGGACATCCAGCCCGCCCCAGTCGTCACACAAGGAGCGATGCGACGAGATGAATTTCAAAGCGATGATCAAGCCGCGACATCTGGCCGTGGAGACCGACACCCTGACGCCGACTTTCGGCCGGTTCGTCGCCGAACCGTTCGAGCGCGGCTTTGGCGTCACCATCGGCAATTCCCTTCGCCGGATCCTCCTCTCCTCGATCCCCGGCGCGGCCGTCGTCTCCGTCCGGATCGAAGGGGTGGCCCACGAATTCATGGTCAAGGAAGGCCTGCGCGAGGATATCTCCGATGTGATCCTCAACCTCAAGGGGCTCCACATCCGGATGTCCCCCCTGATCCCGCAGACCACCGTCTACCTGGAGGCCCATGGCCCGAAGCAGGTCAAGGCCTCCGACATCGAACTGAACGCCGACGTCGAAATCCTCAACCCCGATCACGTCATCGCCAACCTGGATGAGGGCGCCGTGCTCCAGATGGAGATCACGATCGCCACCGGCCGCGGTTACGTCCCCGCCTCCGAGTTCAAGAAGGATCCCGACGACATCGGCCTGGTCGCGATCGACGCCGTTTTCTCCCCGATCCAGAATGTCCAGTATCAGGTCGAGAGCGCCCGTGTCGGCCAGGTGACCGACTTCGATCGGCTTGTCCTCGAAGTCCACACCGACGGCACCGTCAGCCCCGAGGAGGCCGTCTCTACCGCGGCGCAGATCCTCAAGAACCACCTCGATATCTTCATCCGCCCGGGCGAGGAAGTCGAAGTCCTGCAGCCCGTCGGCGAGGAAGCCGAGGCCGCCCTGCCCGCCTCCGATGTCGAAGAGAAGCTCGACAAGAGCATCGAGGAACTCGAACTGTCGGTCCGCTCCTACAACTGTCTCGAAGCGGCCGGGATCAAGACGATTCGCGACCTGGTCCAGAAATCCGAAAGCGAAATGCTCAAATACCGCAACTTCGGCCGCAAATCGCTCACCGAAATCAAGAACATCCTCAAGGAGATGGGCCTCGGCTTCAACATGCGCCTCGACGAGACCGGCATGCCGATCATGTCGACCGACGAGAACGCCTGATCGGCCGCCGCGGCGCCGGGCCAAGTCCAACCCAGGAACTGAACGACGATGCGACACCGCAAGATCAAGAGCCGACTGAACCGAACCACCGAACACCGCGCGGCGATGCTGCGCAACCTCGCCGTGGCGCTGGTCGAACATGAACGCATCCGCACGACCAAACCCAAGGCCGATGCGCTGCGCCCCTTCGTCGAAAGCCTGGTGACCCTGGCCAAGGAAGGCTCGCTCGCCTCCAAGCGCCTGGCGATCAGCCGCCTGCAGGATCGCTTCGCCGTCAGCAAGCTGTTCGACCAGATCGCCCCCCGTTCCAAGGACCGCCCCGGCGGCTACCTGCGCATCGTCAAGGACGGCGTGCGGATGGGCGACGGCGCCGCAATGGCGTTCATCGAGTTTGTCGACGCCGCGCCGGGCGGCGACGAAACGACCGAGCGGCCCAGGGATCGCCGCAAACTGTTGCGCCAGCGGATGCATCAGCGGCGCAAGGAAATGGCCCGGATGCGCCAGGCCTAGCCCCGCGCCGACCGGCCCGCGACCAACTCAGCCAGCGAAGGACGCAACGCCTTTCACCGAAGGCAGGAGGATATCAGAGCGTGGCACGTTATACCGGCCCCGTTGACCGGCTTTGCCGCCGGGAGGGGAAGAATCTCCACCTTAAGGGCGAACGCTACCACAAGGGCAAATGCCCGTGGCTCAAGCGGCCGTTCCCCCCGGGCGCGTCCGCTCAGTCGCGCACCAAACAGTCGCCCTACGCCAATCAGTTGCGCGAAAAGCAGAGCCTCAAGCGGATCTACGGCGTCCTCGAGCGCCAGTTCATCCGCTATTACAAGAAGGCCGACCGCTTCCGCGGCGTCACCGGCGAGGTCATGCTGCAACTGCTCGAGCAGCGGCTCGACAACGTCCTCTACCGCGCCGGCCTGGCGGCCACCCGCGCCCAGGCCCGCCAGTTGATCGTCCACGGCCATGCCCGCGTCAACGGTCAGAAGGTGGACCGCCCGTCCTATCAGGTCCGCGTCGGCGATCAGGTCTCGATCTCCGACAAGGTCCGCTCCGGCAAGGTCTATGGCGAAACCGCCGCGCTGATCGAGAAGACCGGCCAGCGCGCCAGTTGGATCGAGTTCAATCCCGATGCCGGCACCGCCCAGTTCCTGCGCATTCCCTCGCGCGAGGACCTCGCCGACATCGAAGTCAACGAACAGCTCATCGTCGAGCTTTACTCCCGCTGACAGAACCCATCATTCCCTCCTCGCCCCACCCCCCGCGGCGGCCGGACCTCCCTCCCGGCCGCCGCTCCATTTTCAGCCCCTTCGCGCAGGATCCGGCCCTCGTCCCTTGCGTTCTTCTTTCGTGTCCATTCGTGTCCTGCGTGGTCCAATCCACCCTTTCTTCGCCCCTTCTCCACCCCCTTCCGCCTCCGCCCAATTCCGCTTGGCTGCCCTTGACGTTTCTTCCATAATCTGACCATGTCCGCCATTGAGCCCCGAACTTCCTACGGTCTGGTCGCCACCTGCTGGGCTTTACTGGGAGTCGTGCTCAGCCTCCAACTGATCGGCGGCGGCCTCGACATCCCCGCGCTCAACTGGTTCAGCGCCTGGCTCGACGCGCCCCCTCACCGCTCGTTCTATTACATCCCGCTGGCCGGCGGCGTCTTGCTCATCGGCACGCTGGCGATTTATCTGCGCCGTCTCGATCCCTTCGCCGGGCGCCGCTGGCCGATCTGGGTTTTCCTCAACCTGTTCGCGTTCACCAGCTTCCCCGCCGCCGAACTCGTCGCTCTCGACCCGCATCTGACCTGGATGAGCCGGATCGCCGCGCCCGCCGTCGGCGTCGGCTTCCCGCTTTTCGTGATCCTCGCCGAGTGGCTCCTGGCGCGCCTCTTCCGCCGGTTGGGCATGTCCGCGCACGACCGGGGCTGGCGCGGCGCCGCCTTGCGCTTTCTGCGCACCAGCCTGCGTTTCCGGCCCGGCCATCTCGCCACCCTGCGCCTGGCCGGCCTGCTCTATGTCGACGCCGACGAGTGCGCGGCCGCCGTCCGCCTGCTCGATCAGCTGGGCCACCCCCGCCAGCAGGACGAGACCCGCGTCGTGCGCGCGATGGAGCGCTGTTTCCGCTCGCTCGGCGAAATCGACCGCGCGCTGGACTGCCTGCTCCGCCTGCGCGAGCTGGAACCGGCGACCCCCAACATCGACAAACGCATTCTGGACGACTATGTGCGGCTCGGACGCGACCAGGAGGCGCTCGACCTGCTCGAGCAGGGCCGCCTGCGCGAAAACATGGACCTGCTCCGCCTGCGCGAGCGGCTTAACGTCAAACTGGGCAACTACGCCCAGGCGCTCGAGCAGATTCGCCAGATCGCCGAGCAGGAAGGCGCGCCCTACGACAACGCGATCGCGCTCTACCGCGAGTTGCTGGAACAGCTCCCCGAAAACAATGAGATCCGCATCCAACTGGCTCAACTCATGTTGAGCGACGTTGCCGAAACCCGCCGCCGCGAGGGCGCCGCCTTGCTCGAGCAGGTCGTCGAGCGCGATCCCACCCGGCTCCATCTCAGCCGCCAGCTCGTCCGTTACTACAGCGAGTCGTCGCAGTTGCCCCGCGCGCGCGAACATCTCCATCGCCTCGTCGACGCCGGCGACCCCGATCCCGAGCATTATCTCACCTATGCCCAGCTGCTGCTCGACGAGGAGGAGCAGGATCGCGCGCGCGCGATCCTCGAACGGATGATCGAGATCGTCCCGGAGGATTGGCGCGGGCATGCGCGCCTTGGCCGGCTGCTATTGCGTCAGGGCGATCTGCCCGGCGCCGAGGCGCGCCTGCGCGACGCCGAAGAACGCGTCCCCCCCGACGCGGACCAGTCGCTGCTGCAGTCTCTGCGCAATGATCTCGCCCGCCGGCGCGCCGAGCAGGCCATCGAACAGATGACGTCCGCCCTGCGCGAGCGCGGCGAGGATACCGGCCGCCGGCTCGAGCTGATCGACGCCTTGATCGATCTGGGTCGCGCCGACGCCATCATCGAACACTGCGAGACGCTGCTGGAACTCTCCCCCGCCCTGCGCGAAATCATCGAACTCAAGCTGCGCAAGGCCATCGACCGCATCCAGCAGAGCTACCGCCTGAGCGACTACCTGGGCGATCTCTATTTCCAGGAGGGGCGCTTCGACGACCTGCTGGCGCTCTACGCCCGCATGTCGGACAAGGCGCTCAACCCCGACGCGCTGCTCATCGACGGCTGCCGCCGCATCCTCGGCCGCGCCCCCGACCACCTGGCCGCCCGCCGCATGCTCGCGCAGGCCTGCCGCAACGTCGAGGACTGGAGCGGGATTCGCGCGGCGCTCGAGCCGCCGATGCGTGCCCGCAACCCGGGCCTCTCCGCCGAGGACCGCGCCCTCTGGGTCGAGGCCGCGTTCCGCCTCGGCGACCTGGAGGAGGCCTCCAATGTCGGCCTCACCCTCATCGACGAGATGGCCGCCGACGAGACCTTCATGCTGATGCTCATCGAAATCCAGCAGCGCCTCGACGACCATGAGCTGGCGTGGGAAGTCTATGAAACCGCGCTCCAGGCCAACCCGGAGAGCCGGACGCTGCGCAAGATGGGCGACCGCATGGAGCAGAATCGCAGCGATTACCGCATGCGCCGGCTCGAGGAACGCTTCCGCTCGGGCGAAATGACCGCCGCCGAGCATTTCGAAAAGGCCGAACTCCACAGCGAACGCGGCGAATACGAGCACGCGATCAAGCACTATCAGCGCGCCGGCGCCGAGGAAAAGCTGGCCGATGTCGCGATGAGCAAGATGGCCGTCACCCTCTGCGACCGCGGCATGTTCGACATGGCCGACGAGGTGATGTCGTCGATGGAACTGACCCGCGAGACGGTCGCGCGGCATCCCGAACTGCTCGACAACACCTACATCGTCGCCCGCATGCTGGAGAAAATCCGCCAGCCCGAACGCGCCGTCAAATACTACAAGCGCATCTTCCACCTCGACGCGGCCTATGCCGACGTCGTCGAACGCCTCGAGCGCCTCTCCTGACCCCCCTCAAAACAATCGTCCCTCGTCTCTCGTCCTCGTCCCCCAGCGGCCCACCCCAATCATTCGGCTCTCGGTTCTCGTCCCTCGTCCTCGGCTCTCGACTCAGAATTGCGATCCCTCATCCCACTCCACCTCGGCCAGCCATCCCCGGCCGTACGGCGACTGGCGCACCAGCCGCGCGTCCGCCACGGCCGCCGCGTTAATCGACCGGATCCTCAGCGAGCGCGGCGCCCGCAGGTCCAGGCTCCGCCGATGCGTATGCAGAAATCCGAACGTCTCGCCGGCGCGCACCCGATCCCCGGCCCTGGCCAGCTCCAGCCCCACAATCTCCTCCTCCAGGCTTTCCAGAAACGCCTCCGTCAGGCCGATGCGGCCCGCCCCCGGCGCCTCCGCGGCTTCCTCGAACCAGAACGGATGCAGGGCCTTGTCCTCGCGGAACATCAGCGCCAGCGCCAGTGCCGGATGTCCCAGTCGCGGTGGTACTGCGACAGCAGCGCATAGCCGGCGACCAGCCCGCCCAGATGCGCGATGTGCGCCACGCTGCTCCCCGGATTGCCCAGGCCGATCAGATCCAGCACGATGATGATCCCGATCAGCACCTTCATCTTGACCGGAATCGCCAGGTAGAGCAGGACCTCCTGCTCGGGGTAGTACGCCGCGAACGCCAGCAGGACGAACATGATCGCGCCCGAGGCGCCGACCAGCCCCGGCACGCCGAACGCCGGCAGCCCCATCCCGGTCGGCCGGTGGAATCCGTAATACAGCGCTACGTGCGAGATCGCCGCGACGACGCCGGAAATCAGAAAAAAGCTCCAGAACCGGCGCGTCCCCAGCCGGTTTTCAATCGCCGGCCCGAAAAAGAACAGCGCCAGCATGTTGAACAGCAGGTGGAACAGCCCGCCGTGCATGAACATGTAGGTGACGAATTGCCAGAGGTGCAGGTCAAAGATCGCCACCTCCGGCTGCAGCGCGAAGCGGTAGTGGAAGTCGAGCGCGAAGCCGGGTTTGAACAGATCCAGAATTGCCGGCGCGAAGTAGAACACCAGGCACAGCAGCAGGATGGTCTTGACCGCGGGGGTCAGGTAGCGATCAAGGAAGTGCATGGAGCCCACGCCAGCCTTTGCTCAGACTCTCTTAGATACCCGTCCCCCACTCCCCAAATCGTCCTCGTCCTCGTCCTCGACTTCCGCCCGTCGTTCCTCTCCTGCGCCGAGGCATCATGGAATGAAGCAACCGGCCGAAACCTGGGAGCGCCACGCTCCTGAGTGGCGTCGCCCGGCAACCTCACCCCAGCATGGCCGGCCCCCTCAACCCTCCTGCCGGCGCGCCACCGTCCGCCCCACGGGCCGGGCGGCTTCGGGCTTCTTCAGCTTGCGCTGCGCCAGCGCGATCTGCAGCCGGTTGTCGCGGTGCTGGTTCCACATGTAAACCAGCGGCGCCGCCAGCAGGCACGACGAATACGTGCCCGTCAGCACGCCAAGGAACAGCACCTTGGAAAAGTCACGGATGCTCTCGCCGCCCAGCACGAGCAGCGCCGTCACCGCGATCAGCGTCGTCCCCGACGTAATGATCGTGCGCATCAGCGTCTGGTTCATCGACAGATCGCAGATCTCGGCAAACGAGCGCCCCGGCAGCGCCCGCGTGTTCTCCCGAATCCGATCGAAGACGACGATCGTGTCGTTGACCGAGAACCCGAGCAGCACCATCAGCGCCGCGACGACCTCCAGCGTCACCGTCACGTTCCACAGGTGCGCCAGCACGATCACGATGATCATGTCGTGCACGAGCGCGAGCACCGCCGCGACGCCGAACGCCGGCTCGAACCGCAGCGACAGGTAGATCAGGATCGCGATCGACGACAGGAGCGTCACCCACAACGCCATCTTGCTGAACTGCAGCCCCGTTTCGCTGCCGAACTGCGCCGTCGCCACCACCTCGAACTGATCGCCGAAGGCCTCGCCCAATCCGGCGCGCATCAGGTTCTCCGTCGCCACCAGCGCGTTCTCCCCCGGCCCCGCTTCCACCAGCTTGGCGTCGATCAGGAACATGTTGGGCTGGTCCACCACTTCCTGCACGATGACCTGCTCCAGCGCGGGCAGCGCGCCGCGGATTTCGTCCTCGCCGATCTCCGCCGACTCCGCGAACTGGACTTCCATGTGGACGCCCCCCTCGAAGTCCACGCCGAAGTTGAGCCCGCCTGTCGCCCAGATCACGATCAACCCGCCGAAGAAGAACAACATCGATAAGGGCAGCGTGAACTTGCGGAACGACAGGAATTTGATCTTCGGATCCCGCAGCAGGTCCAGCTTGCCCAGCGACAGCGAGCCGCGCCACATGAACCACAGCGCGCACAGCGTGTACGTCACCGTCAAACCCGTAAACAGGTTCGCCAGCAGACCGAACGTCATCGTCAGCGCGAAGCCGAACACCGATCCCTCGGTGAATTGCAGCAGCACCAGCGCCGAGAGCAGCGTCGTCAGGTTCGAGTCCAGAATGACCGTGAACGCCCGGTTGAAGCCGGTCGAGATCGCCTGGCGCAGCGGCCGGCCCGCCGCCACCTCCTCGCGCATGCGCTCGTAAATCAGCACGTTGGCGTCGACGGCCATGCCGACCGTCAGCAGGATGCCGCCGATCCCCGACATCGTCAGCGTCGCCCGCGACAGCTCCATGATCGCCAGGATGATCAGCACGTTGAGGATCAGCGCCAGCACCGCGATCGCGCCCGCCGTCCCGTAGTAGAGAATCATGAACGCGGCCACTACGATCGTCCCGACCACCAGCGCCCGCACGCCGCTCATGATCGAGTCCACCCCCAGCGTCGCCCCGACCGTCCGCTTGCTTTCCACCTGCAGCGGCGCCGGCAGCGAACCCGCCTTCAGGATCTGGCTCAAGTCGCTCGCTTCCTCGTTCGTAAAGCCGCCGGTGATGACGGCGCGGCCGTCGGCGATCTCGGTCTGCAGCTCCGGCGCCGAGCGGACAACCCCGTCCAGCAGAATCGCGAGCTGCCGGCCCTTGCCCGCATACTCGCGCGTCAGCGCATGAAACTCGCGCGCCCCCTCCGGTTTGAACTCCAGTGCCACCTGGATCGGGTTGCGGAGATCGGTCGGATTGAATGACACCGCGGCGTTGCGCAGATCGTTGCCCGTCAGCGGCGCTTCCCGCATCACGATGAACTGCTGGTAGGTGTAATCGACCTGCCGCGTCTCCTCGTTCAGTTGGCCCAGCTTGCCCTCCACCACCTCCGCGCCCGCCGGGATCGGAATCTCCGGCCGGATCTTCCCATTGGCGTCCCAGATCGATTCGCCCCGCTCCCTGTACTCCTTGTGGATCGCGTGCACCATCCGGAATTCAAGGAACGCCGGCTGGATCACGCTGCTGATCAGACGATCCGGGTTCCCTTCGCCCGGCACCTGGATCCGGATTCGGTCTTGCCCCTGCAGCGAGATCCGCGGCTGGGTCACGCCCAGGGCGTCGATTCGTTCGGCAACGCCCTTGCGCGCCCCCTCGATCGCCTCGGTCAGCCGCCGCTGGATCTCCGCCGGCTGATACGCGATGCGCACCGTCCCGGTCTCCAGCGCCGCCTGGCTCACGTCGCCCTGGATCACTTCCTCGTATTCGGCCAGGATGTTGGCCGCCTTGCGCGCGTCGGCCTGTGGGTTTTCCAGCGTGATCGTGAATGAGTTGCCGTCGGCCGCCAGCTCGAAGCGCGGCGCCATCTTCTGACCCTCGAAATCAGCCTGCAGCCGGCCCATCAGGCTCGTCAGTTCCGTCTGGATCGCCTTCTCGCGGTCGATCACCAGCGTCACGTCGGCGCCGCCCAGCAGGTCCAGACCGAGCGGAATCGCGTTCTTCTGCAGTTCGCGCGTCCGCTTTTCCCAGGCCACATACTCCGGATGCGCGGCCTCCCACGCGACCACCTCCGGGTTTTCCGCCTCCCAGCGCGCCCGCTCCTCGATCTGGTCCTCGGGCGGCTCGGGCGTGGACGGGAACGGCCGCGCCGACTCCACCTCCGGCTTCTCGCGCAGCGCCAGGTAGTAGCGCGCCGTCGGCCACGTCTGCCAGATCGAGACGAGCGTCACCAGCGCGATGATGACGATCCGGGTGCGTGATATCGGTTTCATGTTGGAGTGTGTCCCGTCCTCTGTCTTGGACCCGCGGGGCCCTACAAAACCTGAGTATTATTGATGATCAGTTGCAAATCACAATTGAGAAAATTCGCCGCCCGGCGCGACATCCGCATCCGCACCATGAAGATCTCGAAATATTCCATCACCTGGCTGATCCGCGTGTCGATGTCCAGGCTCAGCGTGATCAGATGCCGCTTGGGCTCCACCGTCAGTTGCGACCGCTGCGCCGCGTAGTTCACCCGGTCATGGATATCGAAGCTGATCATCCGCGGGTTGCGCACCCGTGTCCGCAGCACGTCGCTCTTGTCTCCGATGATCAGCGCGGCGCTCACGTTGCTCACCGGCTCGCCGATCGAGTCGTCGTGATTCGCGATCGCCCCCACCACCGTCGCGATTTCCTCCACCTCCATCCCCCGCTCCTTGAGCAGCGTGAACGCCATCAGCGCCGAGGACTGCGGATGTTCGTCGCGATGCACCAGGTTGCCGATGTCGTGCAGCAGCCCGGCGACGGCGGCCAGCTCCGCCTCGCGCCGCGGCAGCCCCAGGTCCAGCAGCAGCCGGAACGCCCGTTGGCTGACGCGCGCCAGGTGCTTCAGCCCGTGATCCGTGTAGCCGATCGTCTCCAGGTAGCGGTCGGCCATCCGGATCAGCCCGATGATCTCCGGGTCGTTGCGCAGCTTCTGGTACGTGATGCGGTCGGGACTCAGATCGAGCACCGCCGGCGTGGCCGCCTCTGGCGCGCCGCGCAGCCCTTCCCCAGCGGCCGAACCGCCCGCGCGCGTCCGTTCCAGATGGGGCGAGCCTCCCGGACTTTCCTCGACGGTGCTTTCGCGTTCCAGTTCCATGCGACTTCCAAACGTCCGGAAACAGCCCCTCGGTGCGCCCGGCCCCGCGCCGCGCCCCGCGGTCGGCGTCGGCCTTACGATTTCGCCGGTTCCTTCCCCGCCTCGTCCTTGGCCGGCTGACCCTTGCGCCGGACCACCGTCGACACGGCCGACCGGTTGAACTTCATGCTGATTTTCGGCGCCACCGCCAGCGTCACGATCTGCTTGTCCGCATCGACGCTCTCCACCGTCCCGTGGATCCCGCCGATCGTCACCACCTGGTCCCCCTTGGCCAACTGGTTGATCATCTCGTCCCGCTTGCGCTGCTCCTTGCGCTGCGGGCGGATGAACAGGAAATAGAACACCACGCCGATCGCCGTGAACATGAAGATCAGCGACGTCGGGTCGCCCCCCGGACTGGCCGGCGCGGCTCCTTCCTGCGCGGCCCAGGCCAGCGCGGCCATCATTTCCTGATCCATCGGAAGCCTTTCACTTGCGGTTCGGTGGGGTCCTCCGCGCTCCGGCGGACGGCTTGCTCCCGCGCCTCGCGCGCTTTTCCCCCGCGGGCACAAACCCTACAGAAGTACCAATCCCGCCCCGCCGTTCCTCTCATGAATTGTCGTCCCTCGTCTCTCGTCCGCGTCCTCGTATTCTCCCCCCAATGGCCTGCCCTGGAATCCGTCCCTCACCCCCACGCCCCCCAACCCCCACGCGCAGCTTGACCTGATAATCAGGACTCCTTAGAATCAAGGGAGCCGCCGGGCCGTCCCCAACGGCCCACCGGACTACCCCAAGGAGACGGGAACAGTGACCGCCAAGCACGACTCCCCGACCGCCGGCACGATCTACCGCAACCTCCTCCGCGTGATGGCGTTCCTCCATCGCGATCTGGACCCCGCCAAGGCATGGAAGGACCTCGGCCACGACGTCTCGTTTCCTCAATTCCGGACGATGATGGTCCTGCGCCAGATCGGTCCGTGCAGTCTCAAGGAGCTCGCCGACGCCCTCGAAATCACCGCCGCCTCGACGTCCGAAATGGTCGAGCGCCGCTCCGACCGCAACGATCGCCGGCGCATCCAGCTCAGCCTCACTCCCCGCGCCGCCAAGGGCGTCCAGCGCCACGAGGGGCTGATCCTCAAGCGCATCGACGCCCTCTGCGAGCGTCTCGGTCCGGGCCCGGCCAATCACTGGCGGCGCGCCTGCGCCGCCCTCGACGATCTGTTTGACCAGCAACCATCGGGTGGATCGACTGCCGCGCGTCCGAGGTAACCGCCCTTGCGCATCCGTTCGGTGATCGTCCGCGCCG
The DNA here is from genome assembly GCA_002068205.1 of candidate division BRC1 bacterium ADurb.BinA292. Classification (GTDB taxonomy): domain Bacteria; phylum Sumerlaeota; class Sumerlaeia; order MVZB01; family MVZB01; genus MVZB01. The sequence continues at coordinate 8,985 of MVZB01000014.1, read as the reverse complement.
TCCTGGTCGTGCTCCTGATCGGCGGCGGCGCCGTCGTCATGAACCGCCTCGCCGCGCTTCGCAAGCCGCCCCCTCAGGCGGAAACGGTCGAGCGCCGCCTCCGCGTCGAAGCCCTCCGCGTCGACCCGCTCACCGTCCGCACCCTCCTGACCGGTTTTGGTCAGGCGCGCGCCGATCGCCGCGTCGAGCTCATCCCCCAGGTCGCCGGCCGCATCATCGAGGTCCATCCCGACCTCGACGTAGGGCGCTACATTGACCGGGACGAGACCCTCTTCCGCATCGACCCGCGCGATTACGAAGCGGCCGTCGAGCAGGCCCGGGCCGCGCTCGACAGCCTCGACGCCCAGAAGGCGCGCCTGGCCCAGGCCCGGGAAAACGACCAGCGCCGCATCGAGATCGCGCGCCGAACCCTCGAACTCGCCCGCCGCGACTTCGAGCGCTTCCGCCAGTTGGTCGAGGTCGACCGCGTCGAGTCGCCCGCGCGGATGGATCAGGCCGAAACCGCCATGAATCAGGCGCGCGAGCAGGTCGTCGCCCTCGAAAACGCCCTGGCGCTCTACCCCGCCCAACTCCGCGACCTCGACGCCCAGCTCCAGAGCGCCCGCGCCCGCCTCGAGCAGGCACGCCTCGACCTGGAACGCACCCGCGTCACCGCCCCCTTCACCGGCCGCGTCGATCGCAAGAGCATCGAGATCGGCCAACTTGTCGGCCCCTCCATGGCCAACGCCGTCACCCTCGTCGACGACGCCTCGCTCGAAATCCCGGTCCCGCTCGAGGGGGGCGAGGTCGCCCGCTGGCTCGACGTCCAGGCCCTCCCCGACCAGCCGACCTGGTTCAGCCGGCTCGAGGGCCGGCCCGTCGTCATCCGCTGGACCGAGCAGCCCGACCGCGTCCAGTGGGCCGGCCGCCTCGACCGCATCGAACGCTTCGATCCCCAGACCCGCACCGTTCACGTCGTCGCCCGCGTCACCCGGCCGCTCGACGGACAGTCCCCCGCCCCGTCCGACTTCCCCCTCGTCGAGGGGATGTTCTGCCAGGTCGAGATCCCCGGCCGCGAAGTTGCCGGCGTCTACCGCCTCCCCCGCTCGGCCGTCGGCCCCGATGGCAACGTCCTCATCGTCAACGACAGCCGCATCCACTCGCGCGCGGTCCACATCGCTCGCTACGAGGGCGACACCGTCCTGATCGACGACGGCCTCCAGCCCGGCCAGATCGTCCTCACGACCCAACCCGGCATCGTCCTCGATGGCACCCTCGTCGACGTTGATCTGGTCGACCCCCAGACGCTGTGGGACGACGCCGCCGCCTCGCCCGGCGCGCCCGTTCCCGCGCCCCCCATCGAACGCGACGAGCGCCCCCGCGAGCTGGAGGTCACCGCGCCGTGAAACAGCTCTCGGCCTGGGGCGTGGCCAATCCCGTCTTCGTCAACATCCTCTTCTGGATCGTGATCATCAGCGGCGGCGTGGCCGCCTTCACCATGGTCCGCGAGGTCATGCCCGAGTTTTCCGTCGATATCATTCAGGTCACCGTCCCCTATCCCGGCGCCGGCCCCGAGGAGGTCGAGGAAGGGATCGCCCTCAAACTCGAGGACGCGATCGAGGGCCTGGAGGGCATTAAGAATTTCCACACCACCGCCACCGAGTTCGTCGGCACCGCCACCATCGAGGTGCTCGAGGGTTACGACGTCCAGAAGCTCAAGGACGAAATCACCGACCGTGTCAACGCCATCACCACCTTCCCCGCCGATGCCGAACGCCCGATCATCACCGAGATCACCACCCGCAGCCCCGTCCTGTTCATCGCGATCCACGGCCAGCTCCCCGAGCGCCAGCTCAAGGAGCTGGCCGAAGAGGTCAAGGATGAGTTGATGCTGCGCGACGAGATCACGCAGGTCAGCGTCACCGGCGCCCGCGAATATGAGATTTCCATCGAGCTGTCCGATGAAAAGCTCCGCCGCTACGGCCTGACGTTCGACCAGGTCAGCCGCATCGTCCGCGAGGCCAGCCAGAACTGGCCCGGCGGCTCGCTGCGTGGCGAGGCCGAACAGCTGACCCTCCGCACGATGGCCCGCCGCTACACCGGCCAGGAGTTCGGCGACATCATCCTGCTGACCCAGCCCGACGGCGCCTCGATCCGCCTGCGCCAGGTCGCCGAAATCCACGACAGTTTCGTCGAGGATCCGATCTACGCCCGCTTCAACGGCGAGCCCGCCGTCCTGATCAACGTCAGCAAGACCAACGAGGAGGACGCCCTCAAAATCCGGGAACAGGTCCAGGAGTACATCGACCACAAGCTCCGCCAGTTGCCCGCCGGCGTCGGCATGCACGTCTGGTTTGATAGCTCGATCTTCATCACCCAGCGCATCGACATGCTCGTCGGCAACGGCATCTCCGGCCTGATCATCGTCTTCCTGCTCCTCTGGCTCTTCCTCGACCTGCGCCTCGCGATCTGGTGCTCATTGGGCATTCCCGTCGCCCTCGCCGGCGCCCTGGCCATCATGGGGTTGACCGGCCAGACGATCAACATGATCAGCCTGTTCGCGATGATCATGATCCTGGGCATCATCGTCGACGACGCCATCGTCATCAGCGAATCGATCTACCATCGCCGCCGTCAGGGCGTCGGCCCGGCCGATGCGGCCGTCCAGGGCGCCGGCGAGGTCGCATGGCCGGTCTTCGCCGCCGTCACCACCACGATCGTCGCTTTCCTCCCCCTCTTCTTCATCAAGGGCGTCATGGGCAAGTTCATCCGCGTCCTGCCGCTCGTTGTCTGTTCCGCCCTGCTCGTATCGCTGCTCGAAGCGCTGATGATGCTGCCCAGCCACCTGCGCGACCTGCGCCCCTTTCGTCCTCTCGATGAAACCGCCACCGGCCTGCGCCGCGCCGCGCTCCGGTTGCGTCACGCCTTCGGCGCCGGCCTCGATCGCCTGATCGCCGGCCTCTACGTCCCCCTCATGCGCCATGTCCTCAACTGGCGCTACGTGACCGTCGCCGCCGCGATCGCCTTCCTCTTCCTCTGCCTGGGCGTTCAGCGCGCCGGCCTCGTCAAATTCGAACTTCTCCCCGATATCGATACCGATTACCTCATCGCCCAGGTCGAGTTTCCCAGCGGCACGCCGCTCTCCATCACGCGCCAGGCCGTCGAGCGCCTGGAGCAGGCGCTGGCGTCGGTCGCCCGCGAGCTGCCGACGGCCTCCGGCGAACCGATGGTCGAGGCGCTCTTCTCGATCAGCGGCGCCTCCACCGGTTTCAATGCCCAGTTCGGCACGCATATCGGCTCACTCTACGTCGAGCTGCTCCCCACCGAGCAGCGCGGCATCTTCTTTCAACAGATTATCTCGCGCTGGGAACAGGCCGTCGGGCCCATCCCCGGCTCCGTCTCCGTCCGCTACGACACGCTCGACACCGGCCCCGGTGGCAAGCCGATCGAAGTCTGGCTGATGGGCCACGACATGGACCACCTGCTCGCCGCGGCCGATCGGCTCAAGGCCCGCCTCAACCAGTTCGACGGCGTCTATCAGGTCGAGGACGACTACCGGCCCGGCAAACGCGAAGTCCGCGCCCGCCTCAAACCCGAAGCGCGCAACCTCGGCCTCACGGAGGAAATGCTCGGCCGCCAGTTGCGTCAGGGGTTCTACGGCGACGAAGCCCTGCGCGTCCAGCGCGGCCGGGATGAACTGCGCGTCTGGATCCGCTATCCCCGCGACCAGCGCCGCTCGCTGGGCGATATCGAATCAATCCGCATCCGCACCCCCGACGGCCGCGAAGTCCCCCTTGCCGCCGTCGCCGATCTCGACGTCGAGCAGGGTTACGCCGCCATCAACCGCCGCAACGGCATGCGCCGCATCGCCGTCACCGCCGAGGTCGATACCGCCCGCGCCAACGCCCACGAAATCGTCGATTTCCTCGAGTCGGGCTACCTCGCCGACCTGATGCGCGACTTCCCCGGCCTCGTCGCTTCCATCGAAGGCCAGAAACGCGAAACCCAGGAGTCCCTCGAGAGCCTTTTCATCGGCTTCCCGCTCGCCCTGCTCGCCATCTTCCTGATCCTCGCCACCATCTTCCGCTCCTATGCCCAGCCGCTCGTCATCATGGTCACGATCCCGTTCGGCCTCATCGGCGCCGTCATCGGCCACATGGTCATGGGCTACCACCTCACCATGCTCAGCATGTTCGGCATGGTGGCGCTGGCCGGCATCGTCGTGAACGATGCCATTGTCCTGATCGACAACGTCAACGAGCGGATCGCCCGCGGCGTCCCCGTCTTCTCCGCCCTGTGCGAGGCGGGCGCGCGCCGCTTCCGCGCCATCATGCTGACCTCGGTGACCACCAGCTTCGGCCTTGCCCCGTTGATCCTCGAGAAAAGCATGCAGGCACAGTTCCTCATCCCGATGGCGATCTCGATCTCCTTCGGCGTCGCCTTCGCCACGAACCTGACGCTGATCCTGATCCCCTGCCTGCTGCTGATTCTCAATGACCTGCGCCGCGCCCGCGTCTGGTTGTTCCGCGGACGCCTCCCCCAGCGCGAAGAAGTCGAGCCCGCCGCCGCCCGCCGGATTCAATCCGAGGCCGACGCGCAGATCTGAAGTTCACCCTTCGTTCTCCTGATACGCCTTCCGCCACAGCCCGGCCGCGCTTCCCCCGCGCAGCCAGACCCACAATCCCCCCACCGCCGCGGCGTGCAGCACGATGAACGTCGCCGCCAGCCGGACCACGCGCGAGCGAACCGGTCGCCCCCGGCGCTCGGCCGCGATCCCCGCCAGCCCCAGTCCGTAGAACACTCCCTGCAGCACCGCCAGCGCCCCGTAAAATCCGCCCGGCGCAAACAGCGCCCCGCCGAACACCAGCACCAGCCCGTAGGGCGCCAGCAGCCGGAACACCTTGTGCGACCAGACGCGCAGCCATGTCGGATTGCGCCATGGCAGCAGCAGCCCCGGCTCCAGCGCGAACGCCTGGTAATTGCCCGCCAGCGTCCGCAGCTTGCGGCGGAATTCCTGCTCCGACCGCTCCGACGGCCGGTCCCACGCAATGGCCCGCTCATCGAAGACCGCCCGCGCCCCGGCCAGCACCGCGCGCATCGGCGCCAGAAAATCGTCCAGCAGCGCCCCCCGCTCCAGCGGCCGCCACAGCTCCCGCCGCATCGCGTAAATCGCCCCGGTCGCCCCCAGCATCGACCCGCTCGCCGCTTCGTTGCGCCGGATCCATTTCTCGTAGCGCCAGTACAGCCCCACCTGCTCGGCCACGCCGCCGCCCCGTTCGATCATCAGCTCGCCGGTGGCCGATCCGACCGCGGGATCCGCGAAATTCTCCGCCAGCATCGCCGCCACGTTGCGTTCGAAGCGCTGGCGCGCGTCGGCGAACAGCAGCACCTCGCCGCGCGCCTGCTCCACCGCCGCGTTCAGCGCCGCCGCCTTGCCGACATTCTCCGGCAGAACGATCGCCCGCACGCGCGGCTCGGCCGCCGCGAGGGCCTGGATGATTTCCGCCGTCGCGTCGGTCGATCCGTCCGACACGAGAACGATGTCAAGTAACTCAGTCGGATAGTCCTGCTCGAGCAGGTTCCGCGCGCGCGCCGCGATCCCGGCCGCTTCGTTGCGCGCCGCCACCACCGCCGTCATCGTCGGCTGGTGCCCGCGCCCGCGCCGCACCGGCCGCGGCCGCGCCCGCGCCCAGCCCGCCATCAGCAGCGGATAACCGAACCACGTATAGAGAATAAACAGGGCGCCCGCCCAGAACAGCGCTTCGGCCGCGGCGGCGACGCTCATCCCTGTTCGTCGGCCGCCACCGCCTCGGCCCGGCCATAGGCTTTATGATAATAACCCCCCGGGGCGGCGTGATCGTTGAAGTCGTTCAGAATGCACCCGAGGATCGGCAGGTGGGTCTCGGCCAGCATCTCCTGCGTCCGCTCGATCGCCCCGCGCGTCGTGCTCCCCACGCGCACCACCAGGATCAGCCCCGTCACGTGGCGTGCCAGCAGGCTTGCATCGGTCACCGGCAGCATCGGCGGCGTGTCGAACAGCACCCACTGGTAGGTCTCCTCCAGCGTCTTGAGCAGTTCGCCCATCCGCTCGCCCGAGAGCAGCACCGTCGGCTTGTCCGGCGGAAATCCGGCCGGGATGAAGTCCAGGTTCGGGATCGACGTCCCCACCGCCACGTCGGCCAGTTCGTGGCGGCCGCGCAGATACTCGGCCAGCCCCGGCGACCCTTTCACGCCGAACAGCCGGTGCTGATCCGGTTTGCGCAGGTCGGCGTCGACCAGCATCACGCGCGTCCGCGGATCGTCGGCCAGGATCGTCGCCAGGTTCGCCGCCACCAGCGTCTTGCCGTCGCCCGAAACCGGGCTCGTGATCACGATCGTCCGCGCCGTCAGCTTCGCCAGCACCGTCTCCAGGTTCGTCCGGATCTGGCGCACCTGCTCCGCCACCGGCGAGTCCGAGGCGTGCAGCGCCACGATCTCCGGCGCGATGTGCGGATGCGCCGCCGGCGCCACCACCGGCCGCTGACCCGGCCGCAACGCCGATTCACGCTGCGGCGCCTCCACCAGTTCCAGTTCCAGGTCGTCGCCCGGCTCGGTCGGGTTGAGCGGGGCCTCGACGCGCGCACCCGCCGCCCGCAGCTTACGCAGCCGCTCGCGCCGCGCCTGTTCCAGTGCATCCAGTACTTTCGCCATCGTCTCGGTCCCTTACGCTAAAATCGTCCCTCGTCCTCGTAATCGCCCCCAACGGCCCGCCCTGAAATTCGGCTCTCGTCCCCTCGTCCTCGGCTCTCGGAATCAACCCATCCGCCGGATCAACCACCGCCTGGGACCGCCGGCATCCTTGCCGGCCTCATCCATCGCGACGCACCCTCACCGCCCAAAAATCCGTTTGATCGCCCCGACACGCGGCTCCAGATTCATGTCGCGCGCCGCCTCGCGGATGATCCCCGCCGTCGCCTTGCGCAGTTGCCGCGTGTAAAGCGTCAGCAGCACGTTATCGCAGATCCCGTTGATCAGCCGCGGCACCCCCCCCGAGAAGCGGTAGACTTCCTCCAGCGCCGAGCGCGGAAACTCCAGCCCCTTGCGCGGCGTCGCCAGCCGCAGCCGGTGCTGAATATACTGGATCGTCTCCTTCAGCGTCAGCGGCTCCAAATGAAACTGCACCGCGATCCGCTCGCGCAGTTGCTGCATCTCCGGCCGCCGCATCTTGTCGCGCAATTCCGGCTGCCCCAGCAGCAGCAGCTGCACCAGCTTCTCCTCCTCGGTCTCCAGGTTGCTGATCATCCGGATCTCTTCGAGCGTCTCGGACGTCAGGTTCTGCGCCTCATCGATGATGATGCACACCGTGCACCCCTTGCGGTGCTGCTCGATCAGGTATTCGTTGATCAGCCGGATCGTGTCGAACCGGTCCTTCCCCTCGGGCTTCAGCCCCAGATCCTCGGCGATCGCGTGGACGATCTGCGTCGAGTCCAGATGCGTGTGCGTGATCAGCGCCGTCTTCACCTCGCGCGGCAGCCGCGCCAGCAGCGTCCGGCAGAGCGTCGACTTGCCCGAGCCGATCTCACCGGAGATCATCACGAAGCCCTTGCGCTCCGAGATCACATAGATCATCCGCGACAGCGCTTCCTGGTGCTTCTCAGTCGGGAAGTAGAACCGCGAGTCGGGCGTGTTGTTGAACGGCATGTAATCGAACCCGAAGAACTCCTGGTAGAAATTCCCCGGCAACTTCAGCGCCCGGCCCCCCGGCGCGGGCGCGCGCACGATCTGTCCCGGCGTGGGCGCGGGTCGCGGCGCCGGTTGCGCGGCCGGCGGCGGCGGCGCGCTGGGCGCCGAAGTCGAACTCGCCGCGGCCAGCTGCGGTGCGGCCGGCTGGGGCGCCGCCGGCTGCGTCGCGGGCGTTTGCAGTGCGGGCATTTGCGGAGCGGGACTCGTTACGCTCGGCTCGGCGGCGGCCGGCCGCCCCACGGGCGTCGGAGCAGGAACGACCGAATTCGGCTTCTCCTCAGATTCAATCACCCCGTCCGGCGCCTCAATTGGCGCCGTCGCGGGCGCCTCGCCCCCTTCGATCCCCGCGGTTCGTAAAGGTTCCGTATCTTGCGATTCACGCCTGGGCTCGGCCGCGCCGTGCTCGCTCGCCGGTTGCCGGGCGGGCTTCTGCGCGGAAGCCTCCCGCCTGGCGGACCGCTCGCTCCGCTTCGGCCGCGGCGCTTCGATCGGCATCACCGCCGGCCCATCCAGCGCCATTTCTTCCTGTTCGATCGCCGGCGCCGTTCGCTTCGTCGGCGCGGGCGCCGGCTCTTCGGCCGGCAGCGCTTGCACCGAAACATCGATGATCCGCGCGGCCTGCGGCGGCATCGGCGGCTCGGCGACCGGCTCCGCCTGCTCCACTTGCAGCGCCTCGGCCTGCGATCGCTTGGCCGGCATGATGGACTGGCCGCGCGGGGGTCGCTCATGCCGGGCCGGGGCCGCCCCAGCCCGCGCCTCGCGCGCGCGGGTTTCTGCTTTGGGCGCCGTCGGCCGCTCCGCCGATCTCCTGCTCGTTGCGCCGACGCCGGAGCCGCCCGTCGTCGCCTCGGCACGCGGCGCGCTCGACGCCATCCGCGTTGTGGCGCGGCTGACCTCGGCGCTCGCCGGCTTCCGTGCCGGCGCGGATTCCCCCGCGGCTTGCGCCTCCGCCTTCTTCTCGGCCTTCACCACGGGCGCGGACGTCGGCGCCGATTGGGACTCCACCGCCTTCGGCTCTTCGCGCCGCAGCACGCGCGACCTTCGCTCCGCGCCCGCCGCGACCGTCGGCTTGGCGCTCGGTTTGACAACCGGCCTGGCCGGCTCGGCCGCCGCCGCCGGTGGCTGGACCGGCTTCTTCGCCTCCAGCAGATACAGCGCCAGATACACCCGCGAGCGGAGCTCCGCCTCGCCCAGCCGTCCAATGAAATCAACGCGAAACTTGCGCAGGATTGCCGGCAGCGAGCCCGTCGCCTACGCTCGGCCCGGGCCAGAGGCAACTTGTCG
>MVZB01000013.1 GCA_002068205.1 candidate division BRC1 bacterium ADurb.BinA292 | reverse complement strand
CCGCCTCGACAACGCGCAGCAGTGGTATCACACGCAGCCGACGCTGGTTGACGTCAACGCGATGTTCGGCCTGACCGGCGTCCACGAAATCCAGTTCCGCTTCTTCTTCATCTCGACTCAATATGCCGCCGATGCCCCCAATGAGCACATCGTGGAGGGAACCTGGGACTGGGTGCGGGGCGGCATGCGTGCGGGGGCCAATATCAATATCGCCAAGTACTGTGTTGGCTGGCCGGCGGCTTCGGGCGATGCGACGCCAGTCCGTTGCGGGTTTGTCGGCCCGCCCGACGGCGCCCCGACCGGCACCAGCCATCCGACGCTGGACTGGACCGCCCCGGCCGGCTACCCCGATGTGAAATACACCGTCACGCTGTCGCAGGATCCGCACTTCCGCGGACCGACGACCATCACGGTCCACGACCTGCCGCATTCGCAACTGACGATCGGCCCGCTTGATCTGGGCACGTGGTATTGGACGGTGATCCCGGTCAACTACGACGACATCGCCGGCCAGGACATGTTCAAGGGCATGTCGGCGTATTGGAACGACCCGCAGTACTACACGTATTATTCGTTCGAGGTGGACAGCACGGTTCCGACCGAGCTGTCGCACTTCGTGTTTGAATAACCGTCATGATCGCGGCGCGGGGAGCCGCCCAACCGCGGCTCCCCGCGCCTCAAAACCTTCAGCCCGAATTGAAGAAAGGGGAAAGGATGACTGAGATGAAACGTTATCTGATTCTGGCGCTGGTTCTGGTTCTGGGGGGCGCCTCCAAGAGCTACGGGCTCGCGTTCTTCGAGGATTTCAAGGACAACGGGGCGAACTTCGGCCCGCATTCCCTCGTGGGCGGCGCCGACGGCGTCGACTACGTCGTCACGGCCGGGCCCGAACTGTATGAGGTCCTCTCCACCAACGGCCACACCGACGGCACGACGTCGTGGGCCGTCGAATACCCGGCCGAGGGGACGATCACCTGGGACGTCAGCCAGCACCGCTACATGCAGGTTTACATTCCGTGGAAGGGCGGCGGCGGCGACCTGTGTTCGTTCCAGGTTCAGGTCGATGGCGACAGCACATGGGTCGGCGACTGGTGGGTCACCCGCATCGACAACGCGCAGCAGTGGTATCACACGCAGCCGACGCTGGTTGATGTGCTGTCGTCAAGCTTCGGCCTGGGGCTGACCGGAGTGCATGAGCTGCGGTTCCGCTTCGTGACGTGGAGCACGTCGTACGATGCCCAGGCGACCATCGCCACGGTCGGCATGTCGATGGACTGGATCCGGGCGGGGATGGCGCCGTCGGCCAATATCGACATCGCCAAGTGGTCGGCGAACTATCCGTCGGCCGCGGGCGACGCGACCCCCCACGTCTGCGGATTTGTCGGCCCGACCGACGGGGCGATCACCGCGAATCCGCCGACGCTGGAGTGGACCGAGCCCGAAGGATTCAGCAACCTGACCTACACCGTGACCTACTCGCAGGACCAGTGGTTCCGCGGGCCGACGACGGTGACGACGCACGGCGTGACCGGGACCAGCTTCACGCCGCCGGCGATGCTGGACGAGGGGACGTGGTACTGGACGGTGATTCCGGTCAACAGCGACGGCATCGCCGGTCAGGACATGTTTAAGCAAATGCTTCAGTACTGGAACACGACGACGGACTATGTCTTCTACTCGTTCCAGGTGATCGGTCCGAACGACGCCCAGCACTGGACGGTCTACTGAGCGGGAGAGACATCGCGCGGGCCCCGCGGCAGCCGAAATCGGGCGCCGGGCCCGCGCGAGGGGGCCACGGTGAGGGGAGCCAGCGGAACCCGCAAGCCGGTGGGAAACCAACAACAGGAATCAATTGCATCCGCGAAAAGGGAGAGCCAAGCACATGAAGCGCTTAAAGGGATTCACGCTAATCGAACTGCTGATCGTCGTGGCAATCATTGCGATTCTGGCGGCCATCGCCGTCCCGAACTTCCTCGAGGCGCAGACTCGATCCAAAGTCAGTCGCGCCCTGGCCGACATCCGCGGCCTGCGGCTGGCGGTCGAATCCTACGCCGTCGACCATGCGCGCTACCCCACGCAATGGCATGGCGGCCAGGTGCAGTGGCCCGAGATCGTCAGCACGCCGATCGCCTACGTCGCTTCCACCATCGGCTTCCAGGACGTGTTCCAGGTTCAGGAGGGGGGCTACCTCGATCCCTATTGGCGGCTCTACGGCTACTGGTATTGGAAGTCGTATTTTGAACTCTTCCAGACGACGCCGCTGGACGTGTATCGCGACCATCCGAAGGTGGACAGCTACCAGCTGACGTCGAACGGTCCGGACCGGATTCGCGGCTATTTCGAGTATTATGGCCCGTACGGCAAGGGTGTCGACGGCCAAACCGCCAACCGCATGTCTATGACCCGACGAACGGGACGATGAGCTGGGGCGACATCATTGTGTGGGGCCCGTGATCGCCCGCTCGTGTTGACAGTCGATATCGCGCGCCGGGGTGTTGTGGCCCCGCTGGTCGCCGCCCGCGTGGGCCGGCACGACCGAGAGCGCCGCCCCGGCGCGCCTTCTCCCACCGCAGTTCAACCACGGCAAAGCAGCAGGCAGCGCGGGGGCGAGATTCCGGGAAAGTGACGCGCTGTGAAGGACGACCAGCTAGCCTTATCCCCAGTGCTGAAGGCCGAGGAGCGTGAGCCGGCCACGACAATGAAACGAAACGGCGCGCGGCGCGGGCGGGGGCTGCGGCAACTGGCGACGGCCTTTCCGTTTCTCGCGCCCAATCTGATCGGTTTTTTCCTGTTTACCTTTTTTCCGGTGCTGGCGTCGATCGCGCTGAGCGTTACCAAGTGGGATCTGTTGACGCCGCCGGAATTCGTCGGGCTGGAAAATTACGCCAATCTGATTGGTTTTTCGTTCGACCAGGGTCGTCTGCAGTTCAATGACCCCGACTTCTGGAAGTACGTCTGGAACACGATCTTCCTGATGGGGGCGATCCCGCTGGCGATGGCCGGCTCGCTCTTCCTGGCGATTCTGCTCAACGGCAAGTTTCCCGGGCGCTCCATTCTGCGGTCGATCTACTTCCTGCCGTCGATGTGCGTCCCGGTGGCGGTCTACATGCTCTGGCGCTGGCTGCTCAATCCGGGCACCGGGCTGCTCAACTGGGTGCTCTCGTATGTGGGGATTGAAGGGCCGGACTGGCTGGGGAGCACGACCTGGTCCAAGCCGGCGCTGATGCTGGCGGGGCTGTGGGCCAGCGTCGGCGGCTACAACATGATTCTCTATCTGGCGGGGCTTCAGGGGATTCCGGGAGAGCTGTATGAGGCGGCCAAGCTGGACGGCGCCGCCCCCTGGCACCGCTTCCGTTACATCACCTGGCCACTGCTGGCGCCGACCACGTTCTTCATCACGGTGACGAGCATCATCGCCGGCCTGCAGGGTGGATTCGACGCGGCCTATATCATGACCAACGGCGGCCCGGCCGGCTCCACCACGACGATCATGTTCTACATCTACAACAGCGCGTTTCAGTGGATGAAGATGGGCTACGCGGCCGCGATGGCGTGGGTGCTGTTCACGATGGTCTTCGCCATCACGCTGCTCAACTGGCGAGTGGGGGGACGTCATGCCCAGTTCTTCTGACAAGTCGCGCTGGCGCGGGCTGACGCCCGGCCGCATCGTCTTCACGCTGTTCGTCTGGGGGCTCGGGTTCACGATGCTTTTTCCCCTGCTGTGGATGATCTCCACCTCGCTCAAGGCGCCGGGGAAGGAATACATCATGCCGCCCAGCCTGATCCCCGATCCCGTCCACTGGCGCAACTACCTTGAAGTCTTCCGCGCCATGCCGTTCGGCCGGTTCCTGTTCAACACCTGCCTGGTGACGGTGGCGGTCACGTTCGGCCAGGCGCTGACCTGTTCGATGGCGGCGTTCGCCTTTTCCCGGCTCAAGTTCCCCGGACGCGACAAGATCTTCCTGCTCTACCTGACGACGCTGATGATTCCGGGCGTCGTTACGCTCATCCCGCTGTTCGTCATCATGCAGTATTTCGGCTGGATTGATACCTATCAGGCACTGATCATTCCCGGCCTGTTCTCCGCGTATGGGACGTTCCTGCTGCGCCAGTTTTTCCTGGGCATTCCGCTGGCCCTGGAGGACTCGGCGCATATCGACGGCTGCGGGCCCTGGGGCGTCTACTGGAACGTGATCCTGCCCCTCTCCAAGCCGGCGCTGGTGACGCTGATCATTTTCACGTTCATGGGCGCATGGCGCGATTTCCTCTGGCCGCTGGTCATTACCAATTCGCTGGAAATGCGGACGCTGACGGTCGGCCTTTCGATTTTCCGGGGGGCCTACGTCTCGGACTGGAACCTGATGATGGCCGGCTCGTGCCTGGTGATGGCGCCGCTGGTCTTTGTTTTCCTGTTCAACCAGAGATTTTTCGTGGAGGGGATCCAGTTGACGGGGATCAAGGGCTGACCCGCCCGCCGGCCCGGCCCTTCAGGGCCGCGGCAAATCACGCCGACGACCGAAGGAACGATCGATGTCCAAGCCTACCTTTCTACTCAATCAGCCATGGGAGCTGACGCACTTCCCGCAGGAATCCATTGACGCCGGTGAGGTCCTCGCCGGCACGGCCGAGCTCCAGTGGATCCCGGCCAGCGTGCCCGGCAGCGTGGTGCTGGACATGCGGCGGGCGGGACTGGTTCCCGATCCGTTCGTCGGCATGAACCCGGAGGAGATTCGCCCGCTGGAGTATCACGAATGGTGGTACCGGACGCAGTTCGTTGCGCCGGCGGAGTTCGCCGCTCCCGGCGGCCGGCTTGATCTCGTTTTCGAGGGGATCGATACATTCGCCGACATCTATCTCGATGGCGAGCTGATCGGCAGCGCCGCCAACATGCTGATCCCGCACCGCATCGCGCTCGAGGGTCTGACGCCGGGCGTGCCGCACACGCTCATGGTGCGGATCAAGAGCGATCAGTATGAGGTGTCACAGAAGGACTTCGACGGGGTCGTGGAACTGGTCGGCAACGACCCGAGCCGCGTCTGGATCCGCAAAGCCGGCCACACGCACGGCTGGGACATCTTCCCGCGGCTCCTGTCGGCCGGCATCTGGAAGCCGGTCTACCTCGAGCGGACTCCCGACTACTCGATCGACGATCTGTTCGTCTTCACGCGCCGGTGGGGGCGCGAGCGCTGCACGATCCTGGCCCGCGTCACGCTCAATTGCCCGCGGGTCTATCGAACCGACATGGCCGTCCGCTTCCGCCTGCTCGATGCCGGTCAGGAAGTCTATGGCTGCACCTACGCCGTGCAATTTCCGCTGGTCAAGTTCGAGTTCCCGCTGGAGAACCCGAAAATGTGGTGGCCGCGCCCCTATGGCGAGCCGCACCTGTACGAGGCCGAGGCGGTTCTGCTCCAGGACGGCCGCGAGATTGATCGGCAGACGGCGCCGTTCGGCATCCGCTCGATCGAGATCGTCATGGAAGATCTGCCCGATGACCGCCAGTCATTCTACCTGAAAATCAATGACGAGCCGGTGTCGCTCTACGGGACGAATCACGTCCCGCTCGATTCGTTCCCTTCGCAGCAGGCGGAGCGGCTGGAGCGGGCGATTGAGCTGCTCGACGACAGCCGCTGCAACTGCGTGCGCGTATGGGGCGGCGGCGTCTACGAGCCGCAGGCGTTCTACGACGCGTGCGACCGGCTCGGGATTCTCGTCTGGCAGGATTTCATGTTCTCCTGCGCGCTCTATCCGCAGGAGGAATCGTTCCTGCAGCAGGTGCGCGAGGAGGCCGCCTGGGTCGTCAAAGCGCTGCGCAATCATCCCTCCGTCGTGCTCTACTGCGGCGACAATGAGATCGAGACGCATCTCAGCGCGTACTTCGGGCCGCACCAGCAAGGGGGCAACCGGGCCATCGCGCACGAGCTCCTGCCGGAATGGGTGACGCGCTACGACGGCACGCGGCCGTACTGGCCCTCGTCGCCCTACACGCCGGTCGCGGGCCTGCCGGCCCACTCGATCAAGGCCGGCGACACCCACATCTGGTGCCATGGGCTGTATTACAAGGCGCCGGTTTATTCCCAGGATACGTCGCCGTTCATCAGCGAGATCGGGCACCTGGCCTTCCCCGATCTGGCCACGATGCAGAGCTTCATGCCGAAGGACAAGCTCTGGCCGTACGACCGCTTCGTGCTGGGGTATCGCTGCGGTTCGCTGAGCGACCCGACGTTCTTCACGTATCCCGACGGACGCTTGAAGGCGATCGAGAAGAATGTGACGAACGTCTTCGGCGCCCTGCCCGACGACCTCGCCGACCTGATCTTCGCCACGCAGCTTGTTCAGGCCGAAGCGTTCAAGTCGTGGATTGAGCGGGCGCGGCGGCGCAAGTTCGATTGCGGGGGGATCCTTTGGTGGAATCTGCTGGACGGCTGCCCGCAGTGCTCCGACGCGGTGGTCGACTACTACTTCCGCAAGAAGCTCGCCTACAACTATATCCGGCGCGCGCAGGACGACGTGCTGATCTGCATGGAGGAGTGCGAGGGCGAGCTGCGGGTCTTCCTGGTCAATGACAACCTGATGCCCCTCGACCTGAGCTATCAGGTCCGCTGCGACGACGCCGTCGTGATGGAAGGCCGGTGCGAAATTCCGGCGAACAGCGTTGTGGACCTGGGCAGCGTGGGCGCCCCGTCCGAAACGGCGCGGCTGTATCTGCTGCGCGCCGAAATCAGCGACCGCCGCTACTGCAATCACTATCTGGATGGGCGGCCGCCGTTCGCGTTCGAGGAACTGCGCGAATACTGGAAGCGGATCGAGGAGCACGCGGTCCGCCCGCGGGCCGACGAGGGGGATGTCGCCCTGCACGCGCCGGCGGACGCGGAACGATAAGCTGGCGATCCAGCGCCGGATGTGAATCCCCCGCGGGTCGGGGGATTTCCGGAATTCTGGGTCATGAAAGAAACGAGAAGGTGTGCAATGGATTGACGCGGCCGGCGCCCCGTGGCCATGCGTCCATCCCGCTCCTTTCGTCTCGTGGCTCCCGGATGTAACTGCCTCCCAAAGTGATCAGCATTAAATGCGGATCGACGTGAGCCGGTCGGGTTTCTGCCGCTTGCGTGGAGTTACCGATTTTTTGAAGTCAGGCGAATGCCACGAAAAGGAGTCCCCGCCATCATGCCGACGACCAGCACGGAAATTCTAATGAAAACGGACCGATCCCCGGTTTGTGTCAGGCGTCGGTTGCTAGGAATGGTTCTGTCGCTGGCGCTCTGCCTGTGGGCTTCGGCGAGCGCGTCGGCCAATCCGGTGTGGATCGAGGACTTCAAGCAGGACCCCTTCGGCATGGATCACAAATGGAAGCAGCCCCAGATCGCCATGGGGGGCGGCGTGGCCGAGTTCCGCTCCGACGGCGAAGTCGGCCGCCTTCTCTTCCGGCCCGACAAATCGTTCCGCACGACGGTGGAACTGGCCCACGATATCGCCTGGAATCCCGCGGAAAACCGCTACATTCAGCTTCGGGTCAGCCGCCTCTCGCCCGAGGCCAGACTGAAACTCTACGTCATGAGCGACGCCGACGCGCGGCGGCCGCAACGCGTGCTCAATTTCAGGAATCAGGAATCCGTCCTGCCGCCGACCGTGCTGACGGTCGATCTTCACGACCAGCTTTCCCCCGAGACGCGGTCCATCGGCCTGATGCTGGAGTTGGACCGGGATAATCGGCAGCAAGTTCCCGGCCAGGTGGAAGTGTATATCGATTGGATTAAGGCCGGGATGTCCGGCGACGCGGAAGTTCCGGGGACGCCGCGAATCGCCGTTTCCTCGGAGCAAGGGGAGGCCGGCGCGGCGCGCCGCCTGGAATGGACGGCGCCCGCCGATTACGCCGGCGACCTCTATACGCTGAGCCTGTCGCGCGATCCGCTGTTCGCCGGCGCCTGCACCACCCTGCTCGACACGGTGAGCGGGACAAGCTACACGCTGCCGGACGATCTGCCGCCCGGGAAATGGTACTGGACCGTGAGCGCAACGGCGGCCGACGGACGCACCGGCGAATTTCTAACGGGTGAAACCGCGCAGGAGCCGCCGTTCATTGAAATTGCCGGGTCCGACGAGGAGACGGCCGGGACGTACCCCTATTTCAGCGTCCGCGCCGGCAGCCAGGGCTTCGGCTGCATCGAGAAATTCACCGACGATCCCCTCATCGTGGAACAGGCCAAACTGATGCTCGAGATGGGCAGCGACGCGTATAAATTCCTGTTCGGCAGCGACATGGAGGCGAACAACTACACCAAATGCTATACCGACATGTCGACCGAGACACTGCACGCGAGCCACACGCTGGTCGAGCTGATTGAGAAGGAACCGGCCTACAAGGCCGTCTTCGACATGCCCTTCAAGTATTTCGTCATGTGGACCTACGCCATGGATCTTGACTACGCCGTCCTGGGAACGGGGGAATACACGGGGGAGGTCGTGAAGGAGGAATACGACCAGCTTTACGAGCTGACGCGGTATCTCATGAAAACCTATGCGGGGACGGGCAAGATCTTTCTCATTGGCCATTGGGAAGGCGACAACATGCTGATGCAGGGGAAGGACGGCATGACCGCCTCGCCGAGCCAGACGATGATCGACGACATGCGCGCGTGGTATATCAATCGCCAGCAGGCGATCTCCGACGCGCGCGCCTCGCTGCCCGACGTGACCGGCGTGGAAGTCTATCATTATGCCGAAATGAATGCGGTTTCCCCGGTCCTCGACAAGGGACTGCCGCGCCTGATCAACGCCGTCCTGCCCGATGTGCCCGTCGATCTGGTCTCGTATTCGGCCTACAACTGCATGAACCACACCGACGAACTGCCCGATCGGGCGTACCTGCATCTGGACTACATCCTGGAACACGCCGCCTTCACCGGTGCATGGAAGCACGGCAAGCCGGTCTTCATCGGTGAGTACGGCATCCCGATGCCGCTCGTAGAGAACCGGCCGGCGCGCAATCTGATCGCGCTCAAGTCCGCGGCCAGTTGGGGCAGCCTGATTAATCTCTACTGGTCGGTCTACACACAGTTGCCCAACGGCAATTCCTCGTTGATCGAACTGGATGGCCAGCCCAACCAGGAATACCGGTATTTCGAGGATTTCACGGCGAAGATGCACATCCTGAAGCATGCCACGCGCGTCTGGCTCGGGCGCAATCCGACCGAAATCGAAGCGAACTGGTTCGCCACGGAGTTCGACCAGCTCGCGCGCCATGAAGTGCTCGCCTGCGTGATCGATTCGCTCGAGCATCGGGTGACGGTGGACGACGTGACCTGGCTGCGCCGGTTGCTCGAGCGGTGCGGCATTGCCGGGTCCGACGCCGAGGCGCTGGCGGACGAACTGCTCGACCCGTTGAGGCGGGAGGAGCTGACCCGGTTCGGCGCGCTGCTGCGCGTTTTCGACTCCGACGCGTTCGCCAGGGCCGTCTCGAACGAACAATTTGACGCTTACCTGACCGGGTTCATGATGCCGGACGGCGCGGAGGCGCCGGCCTGGCCGGCCGAACTCAAGAGCCGGTCGGAGCGTTACCTGTGGGTTTTCGACAGCGATGCCTTCCGCCGGAAGAACCTGCAGTTCGCCAATGAGAACCGGGTGACCGACGCCATCCGCGAGATGTATCAGCCGGCATTCTGAGAAACCGGGCGGGGCTTGGCTCCGGATCGAATTCGGCAATGGCTTGCCCAGCGGGTCGCGCCTGCCTGGTTCCCCACCGGACCCGTATTCGCGGCCGGGGACGCCGATTCTGATTGCACCTGCCTCCTGTTCCCCGCAAACTTACGCCATCGGACGGCGGACGTTTGCGATCTCGGAGCCCTACGGCTCCCCGGCGGCATCCCTGCATGGAGCGAGAAGCCATGGATCCTGTTCAGCCCGACGTGACGGTGGAACCGACAGGCGGCCCAACCCGCGACGAGCGCAACTGGGCGATGTGGGTGAACCTGGCAGGCTTCGCCGGCTATACCTGTATCCCGTTCGCGAGCATCATCGCTCCGCTGATCCTCTGGATCATGAAGAAGGATCAGTCGGCCTATATCAATCAGCGGGGCAAGCTGGCGCTTAATTTTCAGATCACCTGCGTCATCTACGCCATCGTCGGCGTGGTGGTGCGGGCGTTTATCTTCGGCCTGTTGGGCTACCTGATTCTCGTCGCCGTGTTTGTCTATCACCTCGTCTTCACGATCCAGGGCGCCCTCAAGGCCAGCGGCAACGAGCCCTACGCCCCGCCCGGCGTGCTGCCCCTGATGAAATGACGGCGCAACCCTTTTCGAATCGCCGGAGCATGAACCATGGACGAGATGCAACCCGAACCGATGAGCGCTCCCGCCGGGCCGAGCGTGGAGGAACGCCAATGGGCCATGGCGTGTCACCTGAGCGCGTTTGCGACGTTTGTGCTGCCGATGATCGGTCACCTGGTCGGGCCGATCATTGTCTGGGTTCTCCGGAAAGACCGGATGCCTTACGTGGACCTGCACGGCAAGGAAGCGATCAACTTTCAAATTACCTGCACGATTTACATGGTGATCTGCATCGTGACGCTGTTCATCCTGATCGGCGTGCTGCTGTCGATTGCCCTGGGCCTGTTCTGGCTGATATTCACGATCATCGGCGGGATCAAGGCCTACAATAACGAACCCTTCCGCTACCCGGCGACGATCCGCTTCATCAAGTAGGGGGCCGTCCGGCTTCCCCGCGGGATGCGAGCGGGCGTTGAATCGATCCCGATCGCGATCCCGACACCGATCCCGGTAAGCTTTCGTTCAGCTGCGGGTCGCCCGGCGGATGGGCCTGGCCGCGAAGAAAGTCTGACCTCGCCGCCGGGAACTGCTACAATGGCGACCGGTCCCCTGCCTCACCGGACCGGGAGCGACGATGGCCCTTGAGACACGGCAAGATCTTCTGCATCCTCCGCTGACGGAGCCCGCGGCCGAATTGCCCACGCACGGCGCAACGCTGCTCGTCAGCGAGCTTTACGCCTCGATCCAGGGCGAATCGACTCATGCCGGCCGCCCGTGCGGTTTCATTCGTCTGACCGGCTGCCCACTGCGCTGCGTCTGGTGCGACAGCGCCTTTGCTTTCCAAGGGGGCGAGCGGCTCGAGATTGCCGAGATTCTCCGGCGCGTGGCCGAATTCGGCCTGCCGCTCGTCGAAGTCACCGGCGGCGAGCCCCTGACGCAGCCCAACTGCCTGCCCCTGCTGCGCGCGCTGTGCGACGCCGGCCACGAGGTCCTGCTCGAGACCGGCGGCTCGTGCGACATCGCGCCGGTCGACCCGCGCGTCGGCATCGTCCTGGACATCAAGTGCCCCGGCAGCGGCGAGAGCCACGCCAACCAGTGGGAAAATCTGACCCGGCTGCGGCCGCGCGACGAGCTGAAGTTCGTCCTGCTCGACCGCGCCGACTACGAGTGGGCGCGCCGCCTGATCCACCAGTACCGGCTGGCGGGAACGCGGCCGATCCATTTCTCGCCCGTCCACGGCGCCCTGGCCCCGGCCGCGCTGGCCGCCTGGATCATCGCGGATCGGCTTGACGTTCGCCTCCACTTGCAGCTTCATAAGCAGATCTGGCCCGGTCGCACCCACGGCGTCTGATCCGCCGTCACTCCTCGTATGCGTTCGGAAGCGATCATGCGCCGCGCCGCGCCCATCCTCGCTTTGTTGCTCGTGATCGGCCTCGCGGCCTGTCAGCGCGTTACGACGCGCGGACCGCGCTACCTCGATGAAGCCTCGCTGGCGAATGATCCGCCCTACACGCTGGCGATTCTGCCGACGACGGATCGGACGAACCATCCCGAACTGGCCCAGACCGTCCGCGAAGTCCTCTATGAAGCGATTTCCACGCTGCCCTATGCCGACCGCGAGCTGGCCACGGTCGATCGGCTGCTGGGGCAGATTGCCAGCCGGCGCGGCGTCGCGCTCGCCCATCTGCCGCCCGAGGCGATGGTCTCGCCTGAACTGGGCGAGGCCGTGCTGTTCAGCGAACTGGTCGACGTCAGTCGGCTCTACCTCGTGTTCTATGCCCACAATCGCTTCGACCTCGACCTCAAGCTGGTCGATACGCGCAGCCGCAAGGTTCTCTATCGCAATCTGTTTGTTTTTTATGACCGCACCGGCGGTCCATCGATCACCGTCCTCGGCCTGTTCGAGCGGTCGATCTCCTCGCTGATGCATCTGCGCGAACGCGCCCTGCGCGAGTCGCTGGAGGAGGCCGCCCAGGAGATCGTGACGCTGATGCCCCGGCCGACGTTCGACGTCGCCCGCGGTGAACTGCTGCGGATCAGCCGCGTCACCGTCGCGCCGCGCGACAAGGTCCTGGGGGCCGGCGATACGGTCCAGATCCATACCGTGGCCACGCCGGGCTGCACGGGCCGGTTCTCGATCGGCTCGGTCAAACGCGATCTGCCGCTGCGCGAGGCCCAACCGGGTCATTACTACGGCCAGTACGAGATTGCGCCGGGGGATCAATCGCCGTTCGCCGTCGTCGAGGTGCAGCTCGCCTCGCCGGCGACCAGCGAGACGCTGGAATTCGCCGCCTCCGGTCAGCCGCTGGTGATCGACACCGAGCCGCCGCCGCCCCCCCGCATCGCCCGCTGGTGGCAGACCGGCGCCGGCGTTTTCTTTGAAATCGAACCGGGGGGCATTCCCCGCGACGACAATGATCTGCCCGTCGCATACAACATCTACCGCCGTCTGGCCGGCCAGGGGGAGTTTCAGAAGACCGGCGAGGCGCGCGAGCCGGTCTTCCGCGACGGGACCGCCCGCGGCGGCCAGCGCTATGAATACTATGCGCTCGCCGTCGATCGGGCGGGCAATATCTCCGCCCCCAGCGGCATTGTGACGATCACGCCGCGGCGCCACTGACACAAGTGTCTCGAATCAAACGGGCCGATCGGGCCACGCCGTCGGCAGGCGCCTCACTTCAGCGCCAGCCGCACCGACTCGGCCACCCAGTCGATCTGTTCCTCGGTCAGGGTCGGTCCCAGCGGCAGCGTCACGAGCCGGTCGGCGATCGATTGCAGCACCGGCAGATCGTCGTTGGTCGAGCCGAACAATTGCCGCGCGTGGGTGAAGCTGTTGAGCGGCGGATAGTGGATCGACGTCTGCACGCCGCGCGCCATCAGCGCGGCGCGAAACGCATCGCGCACCGTCCGCGGCGGCAGCAGGATCACGAACAGGTGATGCACCGGTTCGCCGCGCGGGTTCCAGAACGGGATGCGCAGCCCGTTGATCTCGAGCGCGATCAGCCGTTCGCGCAGCTTGCGCGCCGCGCGCGTGCGCGCCTCGTTCGCCGCCGGCAGTTTGCGTAGTTGCTCCCGCCCGATCGCCGCTCGCACTTCGTCCATCCGCGCGTTGTAGCCGTCGATCAGCACGTCGTAGCCGGCGGCGTGACCCTGGTGGCGTTCCCAAGTCAGGTGAGTCATCCCGTGCGAGCGCAACAGGCGCAGTTCGGCGGCGACCGCCTCATTGTCGGTCACGATCATCCCGCCTTCGCCCGTCGTCATGTTCTTGTTGCCGAAAAACGAGTAGCAGGCGGCCATGCCGAACGTTCCGAGGCACTGGACGTCGAGCCGGGCCAGCGGCGCGTGCGCGTTGTCCTCCACGACCGCGATCCCATGCTGCTCGGCCAGGCCCAGAATGCGGTCCATGTCGGGGGCGAATCCGCCGTAGGCCATCGTCACGATCAGCCGCGTACGGCCGGTGATCTTGCATTCCAGATCGTCCGGCGAGAGCGTCAAATCATTCTCATCGGTGCAGTCGATCAGGATCGGTCGCCCGCCGAGCGCCAGCCCGGCGTTCATGGTCGCGACGAAGGTGAGGGCCGGGATGGCGAAGTGATCGCCCAAGCCGAGCCCCGCCGCGCGGTAGGCCAGTTGCAGCGCCGCCGTCCCGTTAGCCACGGCGACGGCATACTGGGCGCCGATCGCGTCGGCGAATTCGCGCTCGAAGGCCTCCACCTCCGCGCCCATCGTCAGCCAACCGGAGCGGATGACCCGTGCGGCGGCGGCGGCTTCCTCCGCCCCCAGCGTCACGTCGGTCAGCGGCACGCGTAACTGGCTCATGCTCCCCCCGTTCGCTGGATCTGAGGCCATTGTCCGCCAAGCGACGGGATCGTTCAAGCCACGCCGGCTGGGCCATTCCGGCCAGGGGAGGTAAGGCATACAACGGACACAAGGGACAGAAGGGAGGGGCGCGGGGCCGAACTACGATAGAGCACCCGGGATCTCGCTGACCCAACCTATCCCCACTTGGGCATGTGAAACTCCTTTCCTTGCCGGGCGGGTTGCGCTATGGTGACTCACCGTGATCGCGAGCCGAACCGCTTCGCCAATCGTCCATCCCGCCCCATCGTGCTGATCCTTCAACGAACCCTCGAAACTCGAAACGGCCCCCCCTTATGATCGCTTCCGGAACGACCGAGTCCGCCGCCGACCCGCGTCCAAAGATTGAGGCGGCGCCCGCCGGCGTCACGCGCCTGTTGGTGATCCTCATTCGCCCCAGCAAATACGACGACGACGGCTACATCATGCGATTTTTCCGCGGCGTGCTGCCGAGCAACACCTTGGCTGCGCTGGCCGGGCTGACCCGCGAGGCGGCGGCGACCGGCGCGCTGGGGCGCCTCAAGGTGGAGACCCTGATGCTGGACGAGTACGTTCAGCCGGTCGATGTCCGCCGGCTGGCGCGCCGGGCGCGCCGCCCCGATACCCGCGCCGTCGTTGCGCTGTGCGGCGTCCAGACCAACCAGTTCCCGCGCGCGGCCGATCTGGCCCGCGAATTCCGCGCCGCCGGCATGCAGGTGATGATCGGCGGGTTCCACGTTTCGGGCGCCATTGCCCTGTCGGACTACGCCGCCGGCGGGCCGCTCCCCCCCGAGTGCCAGGCCCTCCTCGACGACGGCGTCACGCTGGTCAAGGGCGAGGTCGAGAACTGCTGGGGCGACCTCCTGCGCGATGCGCTGCATCACCGGCTCCGGCCGTTCTACGACATCGCCGACCGCCCCGACATCTGGTCCGCCGCCATCCCGGTCGTCGACCCCCGGCTGATGAAGCGCTACGCCTACCCTTTCATGGGGACGATCGACGCGGGGCGCGGTTGCCCGTTCGGCTGTTCGTTCTGCACCATCATCAACGTCCAGGGGCGCCAGATGCGCTGCCGCAATCCCGAGGCGATCAAGGAGCGCGTGCGCGCCAACGCCGCCCACGACATCGACTATTATTTCTTCACCGACGACAACTTCTCGCGCAATCCGCACTGGGAGGCGATCTTCGACGCGCTGATCGCCCTGCGCCGCGAGGAAGGGCTCCAGTTTCAGTTCATGATGCAGGTCGACGTCCTTGCCTACCGCATCCGGCGCTTCATGAGCAAAGCGGCCGAGGCCGGCTGCAGCCAGGTTTTCATCGGCATGGAAAGCATCAACACCGACAACCTGGACGCCGCCGGCAAGAAGCAGAACCTCGCGGTCGATTACCAGGAGATGTTCGACGCCTGGCACGCGTTCGGAATCGCCTGCCATGTCGGCTACATCATCGGCTTCCCGCACGACACCGTTGAATCCGTGCGCGCCGATGTCCGCCGGCTCAAGGAACTGGGGGCCGATCAGGCTTCGTTCTTCATGCTGACGCCGCTGCCCGGCTCGGCCGATCACGTCAACATGGCGCGCCGCGGCGAATGGATGGACCCCGACTACAACCGGTTCGATTCGTTCCATCCGGTCACCGAACACCCCCGGATGAGCCGCGAGGAGTGGTTTGAGGCCTATCGCGAGGCTTGGCGCGAGTTCTATTCGCTCGACAACATGAAGCAGATCCTCGCGCGCGCCAACCAACGTACTTACTGGGGCCTGTTCAAAAATTTCATGTGGTATCGCTACGCCGCGTTCGTCGAGGAAACCCATCCGATGATCTGCGGCTTCGTGCGGCTGAAGGACCGCATCCATCGCCGGCCGGGCTGGCCGGTCGAGTCGCGCCGCGTTCACCTGCGCCGGCGTTCGGGCGACATGCTGCGGCTGGCGCGCGGCATCGTCCGGGCCTATTTCGATTTGCAGGAAGTCTGGCTCGCGACCCGCGGCCGCGCCCGCTGGCAGGAGAACATGGACGACCTGCGCCGGCGCTACGAGGAACTGCGCGAGCGGCTGGGGAAATCGGCCAGCGAGGCGCAGCTTGCTCTCGCCGCCCGCTGGGATCAGTCGCGCGAGCTCCTCCAGCGCACCGGCCATGCCGCGGGCGACCGCTGGCGCCGCCGCCGGCAGTGGCTGCACCGGGTCAATCCGCTCGTCGTGCACGCCACGACCCGCCAGCACCTCAACGCCTATTGGCGGCAGACGTGGGACAAGTTCCGGCGCGGCCGCTGGCACCGGATCAATCCGTTCAAGCTGGGCTGGAATCTGCTGCGCGACGTGAAGGTTTGCGCCCTGTTCAGTCTTTCGTTCCTCCAGAGCCTGGCGCGGTGACGCGGATTGTTCGTCCGTCGTCCTCGTCCTCGTTTTCGCGAGAATTTGTTATCGAACTGATCAATCGGGGGGGCAAGCCCTCGGAAAGCGCCTCCGGTCCCGACTTGTAAATCTCACAAAATCAAGCGCCGCGCCGCGTTTCGGCGTTCGTTTTATTCACAGGTCGGTTTTTGATTCGGATGAGGCCAGCCCCAATCGGACGGGCCCGGCATGAGCGGTTCCGGGCGGAAAATCTTGCAATTCCTGTAACCACCGTAAAATCAGTTGTCCGTGTTTATTCAAGAAAATTTTTGTGGGATATCGCACATCCCGGATGACCGTGTTCCGGCGCCCAGCGGACCCGTGGAAAACCCTTGTCAATCGGCCTCAAAACCCACTTTTCCACAGGTTTTCCACAAGCCCGGTGAGCCAGAAATCCGAGACGCTCGAGGCCAAATGAATCAGGTGAATTGCAGGTCGCCGGGGATCATCGCCATGCGTCGCCGCTGGCGCGGTCGCACGATCCCGCGGCTGCCGTCGCGGCAAAATTCGAGGATCGTCCGCGCGATGGGCGATGCCCCATGTTTCTCCCGAATGTACGCCAGGTTATCGTTCAGGCCGCGGCTGCGGTCGAACACGATCTGATACAGCCGATGAATCTCCCGGATCTGTTCCTCGCTGAACCCGTTGCGTTGCAGGCCGACCACGTTCGGTCCGAACGGCCGCGCCGGATGACCGTCGACCAGCAGAAACGGCGGCACGTCCTGCGTCACCTTGCTGTTGGCGCCGACGAACGCGTAATCTCCGACCCGGCAGTACTGGTGAATGCCCACCAGGCCGCCCAGCGTCGCCCGCCGGCCGATGTGGACCTCGCCGCCCAGCGTCGCCCCGTTGACCAGGATCGCGCCGTCCTCGATCACGCATTCATGCGCGACGTGGCTATAGGCCAACAGCGCGACGCCGCGGCCGACGCGCGTTACGCTTGCCTCGCGCGTCCCGCGGTTGACGGTCACAAATTCCCGGATGATGCAGTCGTCGCCGATCTCGGCCCGCGAAATCTCGCCGCGATGCTTCAGGTCCTGGCTGGCCGTGCCCAGGCAGGCGTAGTTGAATACCCGCACGCGGCATCCCAGCCGGAGCCGTTCCCCCAGCGTCACGTGTGCGCCGATCCGCGAGCCCGCCCCCACCGTGACATCCGCCTCGATGATCGTATACGGCCCCACCGTCACATCGTCGGCCAGCCGGGCGCTGGGATCGACAACGGCGGTGGGATGGATCTGCGCCATGACAGTCTATTTAACCACCCATGCGCCGGATCGGCCAAGCGATTTGCCGCGATGGCGCGTGCAACCCGCAAAGACTGCGAGGGCGCATTCAGGATCGGGATTGAGTCAGTGCCCGCCGAGAGGCATTAACTATCAATGCGGAACCAAATGGCGGGTTTTCGAGAGCCGAGGACGAGAGCCGAGAGCCGAGTTTCGGGTAGACCTTCGCTGGCGATTACGATGAGAGCCCACACCTGCCGTCGGAGCGAATGCGCGGAGCGGCTCAGATCATGTCGCCCACGCTCGAGTCGTCCTCGGGGGCATCGGCTGGTTTTCTCGATATCTCGCCAGCGGGGGGCCGCGGGGCGGCCGGCGCGGGCGCGGCCGTTTCGAGCGTGCGGCGGCCGAGGCCGTTGACGTGACCGGTGCGCGCATAACGCGCGCCGTGGCGCGGGGAATGCATCATGCTCAGCAACAGCCAGCCCACCGCGCCGAGGAGCGCGAGGCCGACGGCCATCGCCCCCCAGAAGACCAGCGGCTCGTCGGTGAGGTTGCCGCCGGCGGATTTCTCGCGCAACACCAGCGCCGCGCCGCTCGCGGCGCCGCCGGCGTCCTGCGCGGCCGGCGCGACCCTGCCGACGACGGCGACCTCGGCGCCCAGGCCGGGGAGCTCGTCCTTGCGTTCGAGGGCCGGAACGACCAGGATCTCGCGCTCGGAGAGCCGGTCGCGCAAGACATACCGCATCGGTTCGCCGGGGTTCTTCGTGCCGAGGTGAGCCGTCACGGTGCCGCGAACGCGGACCTCGTGGTCGGCGTAAATCGCGGGGCGTTCCTCCAGCCGGGCGATGGCGGTCTCGACCGGCTCGCGGCCGCAGCCGACCAGTCCCGGCAGGAAGGCCAGGATCAGGGCGATGGCGCGGGTCAAACGGGCGGCGGCGCGGGCCATGGCGTCGGTCCCCGGGTCGGATGAAACGAGATGTGGAAATTGTCAGGCCAGCTCGGCGCTCCGCTCGCGCAGCTCGGCCAGCAGGCCCTCGCCGACCTGCCAGATGTTGCCGGCGCCGAGGGTCAGCACCAGATCGCCCGGCATGACGATCTCAGCCAGCCCCGCGCGCACTTCGTCCAGCGTCGGCAGATATTGGGCGGAGCGGTGGCCGAGCGCCAGCAGGCGGTCGTGAATCAGCCGGCCCGACACGCCGGCGATCGGGTTTTCGCCGGCGCTGTAGACTTCCGTCACCACCGCGACATCGGCCACGTCGAGGGCATCGCCGAACTGGTCGGCCAGGTGCTGCGTGCGCGTGAAACGGTGGGGCTGAAAGACGGCGACGAGGCGGGCGGCGCGGCCCGACTCGATCTGTGCGCGGGCGGCGGCCAGCGTCGCGGCGATCTCGGTCGGGTGATGCGCGTAATCGTCGTAGACCGCGATGTCGCCGCACACGCCCTTGAACTGGAAACGGCGGCCGGCGCCGACGAATTCGGCCAGACCGCGGCGCAGCCCTTCATAGTCGGCGCCGATCTCCAGCGCGCAGGCGAGCGCCCCGAGGGCATTCTGGACATTGTGACGACCCGGCACGTGGAGCTCGACGGGGTCCAGCGCCTGGCCGCGCCAGACGGGGGTGAAGCGGGAGCCGAGGCCGCCGTCGATCGTTTCGACCGCCGCGGCGTGCATTTCGGCGGCGGAGTCGGCCAGCGCGTAGGTGATTGCGTGGTGCTCGTCGATGCGGGCCAGGGCGGCCAGGGCCGGGTCGTCGATGCAGAGGATCATGCGCCCGCCGTCGCGCAGGCGGCCCAGAAATTTCTTGAAGGCCGCCTCGACGGCGGCCTGATCGGAGTAAAAATCCAGGTGATCGGCCTCGATGTTGGAGATCAGGATCCGGTCGGGATCCATGCGCAGGAAGGAGGCGTCGGATTCGTCGGCCTCGACGACGACCCACGGGCCGTTGCCGCAGCGGGCGTTGGCCCCGCCGAAGTTGGGGAGCGAGCCGCCGATGACGACGGTCGGATCGCAGCCTGCCTCGGTCAGCATCAGGCCGAGCAGCGCCGTGGTGGTGGTCTTGCCGTGGGTGCCGCTGATGGCGATCGAGCGGCCCATGCGCATGATGCAGGCGAGGGCCTGCGACCGGTGCCAGATCGTCCGCTCCTGCTCGCGGGCGGCGACCAGTTCGGGATTGTCGGGGCGGATCGCCGTCGAGACGACGACCAGATCGGCGTCGTCGATGTTCGCTGCTTCGTGACCGTGGAAAATGCGGGCGCCGGCGGCCTGCAGGCGCAGCGTGGCGGCGCTTTTGGCGCGGTCGCTGCCTGAAACAGTGAAACCGTGGTGGAGCAGCACCGTGGCGATGGCGCTCATGCCGACCCCGCCGATGCCGATGAAATGGATGCGTTGGAACTGCCTGAGGTCGTCCATGGGGTGCTCCGTGCGCAGGGGATTGGGCGCCGTGGGGGGCGCGGGCCGGCGGGTCAATCCCCGCGGGAAGGGAGGCAATCGAGCAGCATCCGGGCCAGATCGCGCGCGGCGTGCGGCCGGCCCAGCTTGCGCGCGGCGTGGGCCATCTCGGCGAGCCAACCCGGCTGCTCGACCCAGCGCGCGAGGAGTGTTTCGAGCCGCTCGGCCGCCGCGGGGTCGGTCTCCAGAATCAGTTCGGCGGCGCCGGCCTCGACGAGGCGCCGCGCGTTGGCGGCCTGATGTCCACCGGCCGCCGATGGCAGCGGCACGAGGATGGCCGGCCGGCCGACGGCGGTCAATTCGGCCAGGGTCAGCGCGCCGGTCCGGCACAGGACCAAGTCTGCGGCGGCGTAGGCCAGGGCCATCTTGTCGATATACGGGTTGATGCTGTGTTCGGCGGGGTCGACACCCATCTCCCGCAGGGCGCGCACGACATGATCGAAGTGAGCCGGCCCCGTCGACCAGAGTAACTGCCATTGCGCCGCCGCGCCAGCGGTTTCCTCGCCGCCGGCGTGCTGGCGCCGCAACAGGTCCAGCAGCAACTGATTGATCCCGCGCGCCCCCTGCGAGCCGCCGACGCAGAAGCAGACCAGCCGATGCGGGCTGAGGCGGAAGAAGCGGCGCGCCTCGACCCGGTCGACCGGCCGGATGATGTCGGCGCGGATCGGATTGCCGACGACGGTCGTCTTGCCGCGCGGGAAGCCGGCGGAGGTTTCGAAGGCGGCGGCGACTTTGCGGGCCAGCGGCGCCAGCAGGCGATTAGCCATGCCGGGCCTCAGATCCTGCTCGACGACGACCGCCGGGATGCCGGCCAGCCGCGCCGCGAGGACGGGCGGCACCGACATGTAGCTGCCGAAGCCGACAACCAGATCGCAGGGGTGCGCGCGCAGGCGCTGGCGCGCTTCGCGCAGCGCGGCGAGGAACTCCCGGAGAAACCGCATGCGGTTCATCAAGCCGGGGCGATTAAACGTCAGCGGCAGCGTCCAGGGTTCGATCCCCAGGCGGCGATAGATCTGCCACTCCGAGGGCCGGTGGCCGCAGACAAAATCAATCTGGACGTCGGGGGCCAGCTCGCGCAAGGCCTCGGCCGTCGCCACGGCCGGCATGATGTGGCCGCCCGTCCCGCCGGCGGCCAGCAGCAGACGCGGTCCGGCGGCATCGGTCATGGCCGCGCCATCGGGCCGCGCGCCGCGGGCGGCAAGGGGCCTGGATCGTCCGCGCGCGGCCGCGGACCAGGCGGGGCCGACGCGCGCCGGCACGGGCGTCCCCGCCCGGAAACCATGAGGCAGAACAATCGTGCGGATGGGCGAACGGGTTCGTCTGAGCATCGTGGCGTGAGGATCTCCGTGTTGAGCGCGCGCGTTGCGGCGCGAGAGCGGGATGCCGGCCGGCTCATGCCGTGACCGCCCGCGCGCCCTGGTGGTGATACAGACTGGCGGCCACGTT
This sequence comes from candidate division BRC1 bacterium ADurb.BinA292, assembly GCA_002068205.1. GTDB lineage: Bacteria > Sumerlaeota > Sumerlaeia > MVZB01 > MVZB01 > MVZB01. The sequence continues at coordinate 3,455 of MVZB01000013.1, read as the reverse complement.
CATCAGAATGCCCATCGCCGCCATGCAGACGATCAGCGAGGAACCGCCGGCGCTGATGAACGGCAGCACCAGCCCCTTGGTGGGGAGCAGCCCCAGCACGACGCACATGTTGATCGAGGCGCCGATGAACACCATCAGCGTAACGCCGGTGGCCAGCAGGCTGCCGAACAGATCGGTCGTGCGCCAGGCGACCTTCCAGCCGAGCACCGTGATCAGCAGGAACATCCCCACGATGCACGACATGGCGACGAAGCCCAGTTCCTCGGCCATGATGGCGAAGATGAAGTCGGTGTGCGCCTCGCTGAGGTAATGAAATTTCTGCCGGCTCTCGCCCAGGCCGAGCCCCCAGAGGCCGCCCGAGCCGATCGCGATGAGCGACTGGTGCAATTGCCAGCCGGCGCCGAGCAGCGTCTCCTTGTCGCGGAACATGAAGGCGATCAGGCGTTTGGCGCGGTAGGGCTCCGAGAGGAACGCCACCAGCGCGGCCGGGACGGCGGCCAGCACCAGGCCGACCAGATGAAACCAGCGCATCTCGGCGGCCAGCCACATGCCGAACGTGATCAGGCAGAGGACGAAGGCGGCGCCGAAGTCGGGCTCGATGACGATGATCGCGGCGAACGCGCCGGTGACGACCAGCGCCGGGAACACTCCCGAGAAGAACGACTTGATGACGGCGCGCCGCTCCGAGAGCATCTTGGCCATGTAGATGATCAGCGCCAGTTTCGCCAGCTCCGAGGGCTGGATCGAGATCGGCCCCAGCGCCAGCCAGCGCCGCGCCCCCTTCACTTCGTTGCCGATCCCCGGAACCAGCACCAGGCAGCACAGACCGAAGGCCACCAGCATCAGCCAGAAGCTGGCGCGCTTGAGGACATGGTAATCGATCGCATAGCAGAACAGCATCGCCGCCAGGCCGATGCCGGCGAACAGGAGTTGTTTGGTCAGATAGGCGGAGGAGGCGCTGGCGCTGTAGACCGCGACGATGCCGCAGGTGACCAGCGCCAGGGTCAACATGAAGAGCAGCAGGGGGGTATTGAGCGTTCTCATGCGTCAGCGGCAACGGGAGCAGCAGGATCAGCAGCGCGAACGGGGGCGGAGCAGCCCAACGCCACGTGGTATGAACGCACCAGCAGAATAGCGCCGGAGTACAGAAAATCAAAGCGGAATCGGCGGTGCGGACCGACGGGTGGGTGGGGAACGCAACGCTGCGGGCGATGCCGCCAAAATCTTGCCCAAACCATTTCAGGTCGCCATAATGAACCTTAACGTTGAGGAGATCCGGGAGAGGTCGCGAGGGGCGAAGCGCGCGGGTTTTCGAGAGCCGAGTTCTCAGACTGGCCGTGGGGGGCCGAGCACGAGGACGAGGGACGAGAGATGAATTAACTGAGAGGGAGGCCGTATGCCCTGCAGCTTGAAGGATATCGCGCTCGAGGCGAATGTCTCGATCAATACCGTATCGCGCGCCCTGCGCGGCATGCCGGGGGTAAAGCATGAGACGCGGCGGCGCGTGCAGTCGATCGCACGGCGGCTGGGCTACCGGCCCAATACGGCGGCGCGGCTGCTGGTGCTGAAGCGCTCGCACTCGATCGGCGTGCTGGTGCCCGACCTGAACGTGCCGTTCTTCGCCGAGACCACGATCGCGATCCAGGATTGTCTCCAGAGTTCGCATTATTACGCTTACATCGTCAATACGCACAACGATCCGGACCGGCTGCACGAGGGGATGGAGCTGCTGATGGAGCACCGGATCGAGGGGCTGATCTCGATCACGCGGATCACCGATAAAGCCGCCGAGATGGTCGATCGCCACGGCCTGCCCCATGTGTCGCTGATCATGTCGGGGGGCGCGATGCCGCCGCATTTCGTCGGCTACGACGACTATGCCGGGGGGCGCCTGGCGGCGCGCCACCTGGTCGAGCTGGGACACCGGCGGATCGCGTACTACACCGGCCACTGGGAGCGCGACTTGAAACCGCCGCGCTACGCCGGGTTCGTCGATGAAATCGCCGCCAGCGGCGTCGACCTGGAGGTCAGCCGCTATCCCGACACCGAACAGAACACGATCCGCTCAGGGTATGAAGACAGCGCGCGGCTGGTCCGGGACATCCTCAAGGGGGGAGTGCGCGCCGTGATGTGCAACTGCGACGCGGTCGCGCTGGGGCTGATGCACCGGCTCAACGAGACCGGTTTGCGGATCCCGGAGGACGTGTCGGTGATCGGCTACGACGACATCGAGATGGCCGAGTTCTGCATCCCGCCGCTGACGACGGTGGCGCAGAAGGCCGGCCGGCTGGGAGAGCTGGGCTCCAAGCTGATGCTGCAGTTGCTGGGCGAGAAGCTGTGGCAGGATGCACGCCATCAGATCCTGCTGGAACCGGAACTGAAGGTGCGGCGGTCGACCGCGGCGCCGAGGAAAACGCCGAAATAGGGGGGCCTGGCCGCCTGCCGGCGACCCGCACTGGACCGGCGCGCGGAGGCCGCAGCCGGCGCGCGGGTGCGATTTGGGGTTGACAGGTGGGCCGGCGCGTGGTAGTTAACGTTATCATCCCCTGATGAAGGAGATCCCGCCTCGCCGCCCGGCGGTTTCCGATGCGCCCCCCGGTTTCTACGATTCCGATAGAAAATCGGCAGGAATTGGGGTTTTTTGAATCAATAGGATCGGCCAGATGCGGGCGCGGGCGGGGGCTGAGGCAGGGAGTCGTCGGGCCAATTCTGCATTAACGTTAATGATAGCGGCGAGGCGCTGCGCTTCGCGCCAGCCTTCCACCCCTGGAGCTTGCCAAGGAGGATGATCCCGTGACACACCGGCGTGACGCTTTCACTTTGATCGAACTGCTGATCGTGGTGGCGATCATCGCAATCCTCGCCGCGATTGCCGTCCCCAACTTCCTTGAGGCCCAGACCCGCTCGAAGGTCTCGCGCAACATGGCCGACATGCGCTCGCTCGCTGTCGGCCTGGAAGCGTACCATGTGGATTCGGCCCACTACCCGACGGGGCTGATCGATGTCAATGCCCCGGGCATTTTTCGCAGCTATCTGCGGCGGCTGATTCCGCTGACCACGCCGGTGGCTTACGTGACGAGCATCCCGGACGATGTGTTCAACCTGTTCGGCGAACCGGGCGCCGTGCCGCCCAGCGAGTATAAGACCTTCGATTATTTCCTGATCACGGACCTGCTGGCGGCCTCGCTCGTCGAGTTCAACGACCAGCGGGGCGTCCGCATCAACGCGGTGTATCAGATGCGCGGCCTGGGGCCCGACCGCGATAACGACCGTTTCAGCGGCGCGCGCGAAGGGAAAGGCCCGATCCCCTACGACCCGACGAACGGAACGATCAGCGACGGCGACATGAAGTATTTCGGCCCGGGCGGGTTGTTTCATTTGTAAACGCTCCGCCGGCGTGGATGCCCCCCCGGCGGGCGGTCGGGGCAGGGGAGCCCTGGACATGAAAAACCAAC
>MVZB01000012.1 GCA_002068205.1 candidate division BRC1 bacterium ADurb.BinA292 | reverse complement strand
GGGCATCGCAAATCCTTCCAAAGCCGATTTGAAAAAGCGAGCCGCGAAAACTCCACGCCACCCAAGAAAGGAGGAAGCCAAGCCGCTCAAGGCGGCTTAAAATCCAACACCCCGACCGGGCTCGTGTGTCAGGTGAATACTATCACTGTACAAATCTCCAGAACAATCTGCAAACATTCGAAGCCTTCGTCATATTTCCCCCATGCGAAGTAGATTCTAGCAAGCTGATGAAGATGCTCCGACAAATTACTAAGACGATCATAACTCAGACGCTTTTCAATCTCGCCACATATAAGACGAGCCTCGACAGCGTCGGCATAGCGTCCCTGCAGAAAATAGAGCCTTGATAGCGCACAATATGGCGCAGAGGAAACCTTCATCAAATCCGGTTTTGGGCTCTTATCGAGATCGGCCCGGGTGCAGAAAAGATAATTAACTTCGGCTTCGTCCAGTTGCTGTTCCGCGTATGCTCGCTTTGCAATACTATAAGCTTCCGCCCTTGGATCTTCCTGCTCGAATAGGATATCGATCAAAGTGCAGCCGGTCATCGCTGTACATGCCAGGAGCAGCATCATGAGTCTTACCGAATATTGTTTCATGGGTTCCACCTAGTTGTATTAAGTAACCTGGTCAAATCTCTATTGCGCCTCTGCCAGTTCCTGAGTCGGGTTGAAATCTTCGTGCGGATCCCGACTCATATGGCCATATCTTGCGCGAACGTCTTCAAGCGTCGTATTCGGTTTCAGCCCCTGAGTAGTCTCAACCTGAACAGCCGACTTTTCGGCTTCCCGCCGCGCCTGGGAAGTAGGAATTTCGTCGTCGCCATACCCCCACGCCAGCGGAGCGGCGCTCAGTTGCCGTCGCTGACGCCCCACTCGAATCCCATCTCCGCGATGCGGCGGATCAGGTCGCGGGTCGGGATCTCGCCCGCGTCCAGCGCTTCCCTTGCCCGGCCGGCGGCGGCATCGAACGCCGCGCTCCCCGCCGCGTCGAACGTGTGGAACACCAGCCGCGCGACGCCGGCCATCCCGGCCGCCAGCACCTGGAGCAGGGCCATCAGTTGGCGGTTGCCGCCGAACGCGCCGCAGCCCCAGAACCCGGTGTGGACGACGGCCGGCGCGCCGCCCGACTCCAAGACCGCCGCCCGAAATCCGGTATGCGCCGTGGTCAGGATCCGCTCGATTTCCTCCTCGTCGTAACGTCCGTCGCCGCCGGCGGGGGCGGCCATCGCGATCAGGTTGGTGATCGTGGGCGGCTCGATGCGGGTCGTCGCCCGGCGGATGGCCTCCTCCGCGGCTGCCTGGAAGGCGTTGCCATAGAGCCCGGCGGGCCGGCCCGCCTCGGCGTTCCGGTCGGTCGCGATCCGGCAGCGCCGCTCCACCCCCTTGACCAGCACCGGCGTCGGCTGGCCGCGTTGCTCGGTCAGCGCGGACGCGCCCCGGGCATCGAGCGCCTCGCGCAGCGCCCCCAGCACCGGATGCTCGGCCACCTGCATCTCGTCCTGGGCGAACAGGCCGGAGCCGTAGGCAACGAACAGGTGCGGGTCGGCGAAGTTGACGTGCCACTCCATCGCGCCCGCCACGGCGGGGACGTAGTCATAGACGTCCTGGCGCCGTTCGACGCGGCGAAAGGCCTCGGCCGGATGGATCGCTTCCGGCGGCGCCATCGCCCGCCAGCGCGAATAGGCGATCGTGCCGGCGTGCGTGCAGCCGGCCGGGCACGCGATCTCGTAAACGATGCGCTTGTTGCGGTCGCGCCAGACGGGCGGATGTTCCGCCATCAGCCGCGCGGCCTCGAAGGTGAACCGTTCGAGTGGGTCGTCAGCGTTGGGGACCACGGTGAATGCGCTCCTTTCATGCAGATTCGCAACCGAACTGTGGCCGCCCTTAACCCAGATGGATGATCTCGACATTCCCCCAATGGGCTTGCAGATACTCCGCGACAAACCGGCGATGGCAGTGTTCGGGCTTGTCCTCGCTGCAGACGAGGCACCCCTCGGCGAGCACCTTTTTCGGCACGGTTTCCTCGATCTTCCTTGCCTTCATCAGCGCCAGAAACCGGGCTTCGAACGTTTTCCAATCGCGCTTGTTCTTCCGGTAGGCCTCCAGGATCTCCTCGGTCGGCGCCAGCTCGGGCAGATGGACGTAGTCGATGCCGCAGATTTCCCGGACGAACCAGGCCAGGTCGTCCTTCTTGGCGAACCCCGCGAGCTGCGAGACGTTATGCAGCCGCACGTCGACCAACCGCCGGGCCTGGCTGTCGCGAATCAGCCCGAAGAACTCCCGGGCGCTCTTCCGGGTAAAGCCGATGGTGAAGATCTTCATCCGCCTCCTCCTTCCGCTCGTCCCCTGTCGGCTGGCTGAAACCGGCCTCTGGCGCGATCCGTCGCGCCGTTGCTTCCTCCCCGGATCGCGCTCGACGCTTGCCCGAACCAAACGGCGAGATCGCGGCCATCCGACGGCTGAAACAGACATCATACACGGAAATAACACAAGAAGACATCACGGGAGTTGGGCCGCGTGTTTGCCGGTGATTACCCGTTGCGCGCGCCGGACGGCGGCGGCAGACTGTTTCCCCCGGCAGATTCTTCGCGAGGGGACCGTGCATGCTCTGGCGCTGTGGCCGCCACCAGTTCGATCTGAGCCGGCGCTGTCTGGTGATGGGCGTGATCAACGTCACGCCCGATTCGTTCAGCGACGGCGGACGCTACTTCGACGCCCAGGTGGCGGCGGATCACGGCAGCCGGCTGGCCGAGCAGGGCGCCGACATCCTCGACATCGGCGGCGAATCCACCCGGCCCGGCGCGCCGCCGGTCCCCCTCGATGAGGAACTGCGCCGCGTGATCCCGGTCATCGAGGCCTTGCGCGCGCGCCTGCCGCGCCACGCGCTCTCGATCGACACGGCCAAGGCGGGCGTCGCCCGCGCGGCGCTGGCGGCCGGGGCCGACATCATCAACGACGTGACGGCGCTGACGGGCGACCCGGCGATGCTCGCCGTCGCCGCCGCCGCCGATGCCGGCATCGTCCTGATGCATATGCGCGGCACGCCGGCGACGATGCAGCAGTTGACCCAATACGACGACGTCGTGCGCGAAGTGGGGGAGTATCTGCGCGAACGGCTGCGCGCCTCGACCGCGGCGGGCATCGACGCCGAACGCGTCGTGCTGGACCCGGGGATCGGTTTCGCCAAGTCGTTCGAGCAGAACCTGGAACTGTTTCAGCGGCTGGCGGAATTGTGCGATCTGGGGCGGCCGCTGCTGATCGGCGCGTCGCGCAAGGCGTTTATCGGGCGCCTGTTGGGCGACGCCCCGCCCGAGGCGCGGCTGGAGGGGACGGCGGCCGCCGTCGCCGCGGCGGTCCTGGCCGGGGCGCGGATCGTCCGGGTGCACGACGTGGCCGCGATGGCCCGCGTCGTGCGGGTCACCGAGGCGCTGCGCCCCCGGCGCGCAATCCGAGGGTGACGGTTCCGCTCGCGCATTGTAAAGTTGGCTAAATCAATTTCGCGCGCGTCCGCCGACGGGCGGTCCCGACGCCCCCCGCAAAGGTGTATCCGGATGGTTTCCAGAGTATGGTTGTTGTTGTGTCTGCTGGCCTGGCCCGTTGCGGTGCCGGCGGCGGATCTCTCCGATGTTCAGCTCAGCGAAGTCTTTTCCGGGCTCACGCAACCGATCTTCATCACCCACGCCGGCGACGGGCGAAACGATCTCTACATCGTCCAGCAGAACGGCGTCATCCGCGTCGCCCGGGGCAACCAGCAGAACGGCTTCGACCTCCTGCCCGAACCGTTCCACACCTTCAGCGTCATTGAGAACACCGACGAGAAGGGCCTGCTCGGGCTGGCGTTTCACCCCGATTACGTCAACACGGGTCGGCTGTTCGTCAACCTGACCCGCCGCGTGTCGGGCCAACTGCGCACCTACGTGCTCGAGCTGAAGCGTTCAGGCGAGAACTACTACCAGACCGACGGCTCGGAGAAGGAGATCCTCGCGTTCGACCAGCCGCAGGACAACCACAATGGCGGGATGATGGCCTTCGGCCCGGAGGACGACATGCTCTACATCTCGACCGGCGACGGCGGTGCGGGCGGCGACATCGGCGAAGGCCACGCCCCCGAAGGCAACGGCCAGTCGCTGGCGACCCCGCTCGGCAAGATTCTGCGGATCGACATCAATCCCGAAAGCGGGCCCTATATCATCCCCGGCGACAATCCGTTCATCGGGATGGAAGGCGCGTTGCCCGAAATCTGGGCCCTCGGCCTGCGCAATCCGTGGCGCTTCTCGTTCGACCGCGGCGGCAGCCACGCCCTGTTCTGCGGCGATGTCGGCCAGGGCGACCGCGAAGAGGTTGACATCATTCAGGCCGGCGGCAACTACGGCTGGCCGATCCTGGAGGGAACGCGCTGCAATCGCCCCAGCCAGGGTTGCGACAACCCCGACCTGATCCCTCCCATCGCCGAGTATGTCAACGGCGGCTTCCAGGCCGTTACCGGCGGTTACGTCTATCGCGGCGCGCGCATCCCCTCGATGCAGGGCCTCTACATCTTCGGCGACTACGGCTCGGGCGAGATCTTCTATCTGGAACCCGACGGGCAGGGGGGCTGGCAACGGCCCGAGCTGTTCCAGGATACGTCCTATCTGATTGCCTCGTTCGGCGAGGATCTGAATGGGGAGCTCTATCTCTGCCACCGCGGCGGCCGGATCTACCGCTTCATCAGCACCGACCCGGGCAATACGGCGGCGCGCCATGCCGGCCGGTTCCATTAAACCCGTCAAGCGCCAATCTTGCGCCCGGCCGTGCAGTCGTGCAAACTACCCCTGTCCGGTGGGAACAGGGACGGGCAGCGCCCGCGCGCGGCCGCGGTCCGCATGACGGGGGAACTTCAGCCGATGAAGATGCGACGTCCGGTTCGATTGCCGTTGCCGCTGGCAATGCTGCTCCTCCTTGTCGGGACCGCCGTCGCGCAACCCGACGACGATGCGACGACGGCCGCGCTGCGCATCGTCCCGGCCGCCGGCGACATCCTTGAGATCCGGATCGGGATCGATCCGGCGCCCACCGGAGAGCCCTATCGCATCCTCGTCGGCGATCGGCTCTCGCTGGTCTTTCACTTCGGCTGGCCGCCCGCGGACGAGCCCTACCCGATTCAGCCGGGCGACGAGATCAAGCTGTATTTCCGCTACAGTCCCGAAATCAGCCAGCTCTACGCGCAGCCGGAGGACGATCGCATCGCCGTCCTGAGCCGCCCGTATGTGGTGGAACCCGACGGCAAGCTCTGGCTGGCCGGTCTGGCCGAGCCGGTGCAGGTGGCGGGGAAAACCACGACCCAGTTCGCGGCCGACCTGCGCCGGCTGTATCAGGACCAGTTGACCAGCCCGCAGGTGCAGGTCTCGGTGACGCCGATGTTCGAGAAGCAGCGGACGCTCAAGGAGCTGTTTCAGGCCTACGAAGACCGGCCCGTCTCCTTCATGGAGGGGCGGGTGACGGCCGACGGTCGGATCGCCGCGCCGCTGATCCCCGAGATCACCGCCGCCGGCAAAACCCCCGCCGCCTTGAGCGCCGAACTCACCGCGATCTATCACGAACTGGGCTACCCCTGGACCTCGGTCACGGTGATCGTCGGCCCGGCGCCCGAACAGCGAACGCCGCCGCTCGAGGCGCTGCAGCCCCCCAATGGTCGCGTCGCCATCGCGGAGGATGGGACCTTCCTGCTGCCGTTCCTGCCGCCGCAGTCGGTCGGCGGCCGGTCGCTCGCTGAACTGGCCGCGCGCCTGGCGGAGCAATACCGGCTGCTCGGCGTGCCGAACCCGGATGTTCGGATCCGACGGGTCCGCCCCTGATCGACAAGGAGATCGACCCGCTCCATGCAGCATCCCCCTTCACGTCGCGCGGCGGACAGCCCCAACCCTCCCTCGCCGGGGTATCCGGGGTATGATGAGGAAGTCGCATCGCGCCTGACCCTGCTGGATTTCTACCACGCCTGGTATGGCTATCGGTTCTGGTTCATCGCGGGGTTTGTGATCGTCGCCGTCGGCGCGTTCGTCTGGACCAAGTTCTTCATGCCGAAGTTCTACCGAAGCGAGGTCCGCTTCTTCGTCGGCGAGAAGTTCACGCCCGAATCGATGATCGGCCTGGCCGACATCAAGCTCTTCACCGGCAGCCGCAACGACCAGTATCAGGCCGTGGTTCACTCCAACCTCGCCGAGCAATACCTGCTCTCTTCGGATCTGATCACCACGGTGACGTGGCAGTTGAAGCACACCCCGGAAGAAGGTCAGCCGCCACTGGACATCTGCCAGTTGCTCGGCATCGAGGAGCAGGACGCGCTTGTCCGCGAGGCCAAACTGGTCAAGCTGATGCGCGAAAACCTGCTGCAGGTGCGGCTGTCGGGCACGACGGGCATCGTGATCTATCAGGTTGAAATGCCGACGCCGATGGCCGCCGCGCGCTATGCCAACGCCAGTGTCCGGCAACTCCAGCGCCAGATGACCCAGCAGGCCTTTTCCTACTGGGATGAAGCGCGCCGGCTCTACGATCAGGAGCTGGAGCGGGTAATGGCGGAGCGCCGCGAGCTGGCGCTGCGGCTGGATCGGTTGCCGCCGTACGATCGCTATGGCCCGATCGAGCAGGAGCGCAAGGCGCTCAAGGAACAGCTCGACGTGCAGGCCGAACAGATCGCGCTGATCCGCTCGCAGGTCGAGTTGCTGCGGCTGGCGACCGAACCGACGGCCAAGGCGGCCGCCCAGCCGGTCAAGGTCATCGACTGGGGCGACCCGCCGATCAAGAAGAGCCGGCCCAAAACGATCCTGACGACGATCCTCGCCGCCGGCCTCTACAGCTTCGTCTTCATGCTGGGGCTGGTGGTCGCCGGCTTCTTCACGGCCCAGGCCCGCCGCGCGTGATGAGCGGGTCGCCCCATGTCGCCACCGTTGTTGGCGCGCGCCCGCAGTTCATCAAGCTGGCGATGCTCACCCGCCGGCTGGCGGCGCTGACGCCCGTGCCGTTCCGCCACACGCTGATCCACACCGGCCAGCACTACGACGCCGACATGAGCGAAGTCTTCTTTCGCGAGCTGGAACTTCCCCGGCCGCGATATGAGCTGGGTGTCGGGTCGGACCGGGCCGCGCAGCAGATCGCCGCGATCATGAGCCGGCTGGAACCCTTGCTGACCGCGGACCGGCCCGACGCGCTGCTGGTGCTGGGCGACACGCATTCCACGCTGGCGGCGGCGCTGGTCGCCGCGCATCTGGAGATCCCGCTCGTCCACATCGAGGCGGGCGAGCGGATCTACCGGCGGCGGCGCGTGCCGGAGGAGTCCAACCGCGTCGTCGCCGATCACCTGGCGACACTGTGCCTGACGGCGTCGCGCCCGGCGACGTGGTTTCTGGAGCGCGAGGGGATCGCCGGCCGGCGTGTGCGCTTCGCCGGCGACCTGCATTACGACCTCTTCCGCTGGGCCGTCCGAAGGCCCGAATTGCGCCGCGTCACATCCGCCGCGCTTGGGCTCGCGCCGGGCGGCTTCATTCTGGCCACGCTGCACCGACCGGAAAACACCGATGCACCGGAACGGCTGGCCGGCCTGCTGCGCCAGCTCGACGAAGCGCCGCTGCCGGTCGTCCTGCCGATGCACCCGCGGCTGCGCGGCCGCCTCGCCGATCAGGCATTCACCCCGAAGCGCGCGCTGCGCCTGATCGACCCCGTCGGCTATTTCGATCTGCTCGGCCTGTTGCTCGATTGCCGGCGCGTGGTCTCGGATTCGGGGGGCGTCATCCGCGAAGCCTACTTCGCCCGGCGGCCCTGTGTCGTCCCGATGGCCGATAACTGGTGGCGGCAGATCGCCTGGTCGGGCTGGTCGATCGAGGTCGGCGACGATGAGGCGAAGCTGCGCGACGCGCTGGCCGATTTCGATCCCCCCGCGACCTATCCCGAGGGGTTGTTCGGCGACGGCAACGCCGCAGCGACGATCATCGATGCCACCGCCGAGCTGATCGGTTCGGGGGCCGAACCGATATGGACTCCACGGGGAAGGCCGACGTCGGCGCCCAGAGCGGGCGCGCCTGGCGAGCGGACCGATTTCACCTGGGCGGGGTATCGCCGGCTGATCGAGGGCCTGCGCGCCGAGGGTTACGACCTCGCCCCGTTTCCCGAGGCCGCCGCGCGATTGTCGGCCGCGCGGCCGTTCGCGCTGCTGCGCCACGACGTCGACATGGATCTGGAAGCGGCCGTTGAGCTGGCGCGCCTCGAACACGGCTGGGGCGTCCAGTCCACATACTTCATCATGGTGCGCAATCCGTTCTATTCGCCGTTCTCGGCCGAGGGGTCGCGCGCGGTTCGCCAGATCCTGGGTTGCGGCCACCACCTTGGGCTCCACCTCGACGCGGCGGCTTATCCCGCCGATCATCCGCTGCACGACGCGTGCGCGGCCGAAGCGGAGATGCTCGAAGCATGGTTCGGCCGGCCTGTCGAGATCGTCAGCTTCCACCGCCCCGACGCGCGCGTCCTGGGAGGGGATCCGTCGCTGACGGCGCCCCGCCCGCACACTTACATGGCGCTTTTTCGCGAGACGATCCAGTACTTGAGCGATTCGCGCGGCCGCTGGCGCGAGGGGCATCCGCTGCGCCACGAAGCCTTCCACCGCCGCCGCCCGCTGCACCTGCTGGTCCATCCGATCTGGTACGGCGCGGAGCCGACCGATCCGCACGAGACGCTGGAGCGTTTTCTGGACCGCCACGCCGCCCGATCCCGGCAGGCGCTGGAGGCCAACTGCCGGCCGTAGCCGCTCACGCATCAGCCTCTCGCGCCCACCTTGTCAATGGCGTCCTTGCCTCCCTTTTTGTCGCTTCAGCCCCCCCTGATTGCGGTTGCGCGGGGAGGGGGAATCCGGTTCAATCGCCTCTCTGGCTGAATTCGGCAGCGACAGGCCGCGGAGCATGACCAAAACACCGATCGCGATTGTGGGCCTGGGCAAGTGGGGGCGGAATCACGTCCGCGTCTTCGCCGCACTCCCCGATTGCCAGGTTCGCTGGCTCTTCGATCTGAATGACCGGGCCGCCGCCGAACAGCTCGCGCTTTACCCGCATCTGCGGGCGGCGACGTCGTTCGACCAGATTCTGAGCGATCCGGCGGTCCAGGCGATCGTCATCGCCACCACGGCCGGTTCGCACTACCAGCTCGCCCGCGAAGCGCTCCTGGCCGGCAAGGACGTGTTCGTTGAGAAACCGATGACGCTGGATCTGGCCGAGGGGGAAGAGCTGTGCGCGATCGCCGCTGAGCGCGGACGACTGATCCAGGTGGGGCATCTCCTCCTGTTTCACCCCGCCGTGGACTACATCAAAGGCCTGATCGACCGGAATGATCTGGGCGAGATCTACTATATCTACAGCCAGCGGCTGAACCTGGGCGTCGTGCGCAACGACGAGAACGCCCTGCTCAGCCTGGCGCCGCACGATATCTCGCTGATCAACTACCTGCTGGGCGCCGCGCCGATTGCGGCCCAGGCCGCCGGCGGCTGCTACCTGCAGGACCGGATCGAGGACGTGATCTTCGTGACGTTGACGTATCCGCAACGCAAGCTGGCGCATATTCATGTCTCGTGGCTCGACCCGCACAAGACGCGGCGGCTGACAATCGTCGGCTCGCGCAAAATGGCGGTCTTCGACGACACCGAAACCACCGAAAAAGTGCGGATCTACGACAAGGGCGTGCTGCGCCAGGAATACGAGAATTACGGCGAGTTGCTGGCGGTGCGCACGGGCGACATCCTGATCCCGAACATCCCCAACACCGAGCCGCTCAAGCTGCAGGCGCAGCACTTCCTTGAGTGCGTGCGCGACCGGACGCCTCCGCGCGTCGACGGCCGGATGGGCCTGGAAGTCGTTCGCGTGCTTGCCGAAGCGAGCCGACGGTTATAGACTGTTCCCTATCTGGCGGCGTTCGCACGGAAGAGGCAGGAGCCGTGGAAACGCCTCTATCGTTTCGAGAAGCCCAATGGGCCGCATGGGGGGAGCATCGCTTGTTCAATATCTTTCCGACCTTGCCCTTCGCCACGCTGTTTCAGGGTTTGCGGCCGAGCAGGCGCCGCCTCGATGTCCCAGCGCCGCGCGCGGAACGCTCCGGGAACGCAAAGGCCCGGACCGAACTTGAGGAGCCGGCGCTCGCCACCGCCCAGCCTTCCGATGAGGCCCGGCCGCTGCCCGGGCCGCCCCCCAGCCCCGGCGGCGAGGGGATGAATCAGCCCGAGCTGCACCCGGTCGAGCCGGAGCCCGTGTCCGGCGACCCTCCCGCGATCCAGCTGTCCGTCATCGTCCCGATGTTCAACGAGGAGGAGAATGTCGAGCTGACGGTGAACCGCCTGCGCGACACGCTGCGGCGGTTTCCCGACGGCCCGTGGGAGATCATCCTCGTCAACGACGGCAGCCTGGACCGGACGATGGAAATTGCGCGCGAACTGTCGCGCCGGCCCGGCTATGAATGCGTGCGGGTCGTGGGCTACCGCCGCAATCGCGGGCGCGGTTTCGCGCTGCGCACCGGGTTCGCCGCCGCGCGCGGCCGCTGGGTCGTCAGCATCGACGCCGATCTGAGTTACGAACCCGAATACATCCTGCGGCTGACCGACGTCCTGCGCGAGGAGGAGGACATCGACATGGTCCTCGCCTCGGCCTACATGCCCGGCGGCGGCGTGGTCAATGCGCCGCTCTTCCGCCACCTGGTCAGCCGCTTCGGCAACGTGCTGCTCAGTTGGTTCATGTCGTCCGGCAGGAATAAAGTCCATACGATCACCTGCGTGTTCCGGGCCTACCGGCGCGAGGTGCTCGACGATCTGGAACTGGAGTCCGAAGGCAAGGATATTCATCTGGAGATCCTCTCCAAGGCGATGATGCTCGGCTACCGCTTCCGCGAGGTGCCCGCGACGCTCAAATGGCGCACGCGCGGCAAGTCCAAATTCCGGTTCGGGACGACCGCCCTCTCGCACCTGATCTTCGCCCTCTTCGAGCGGCCGATCCTCGTCTTCGGTCTGTTCGGCATTCTGCTCATGCTCTGCTCGTTCGGGATCATGGGGTATCTGGCCGTGGATTACCTCCGCAACGGGTTTCTGACCGAAGGACGCCCGATGTTCACGCTCGTCCTGCTGGCGTTCCTGGGCGGCCTGCAACTGCTCGCCTTCGGGATCATCGGCACGCAGTTTGTCACCCTGCGCAAGGAGATCGTGCGCATGCAGCGCCGCCTGCGCGAACTGACCAGCCGCGATCGGGGTCGCCCCGCCGGGTCCGATTGACTCCACCTTGGCTTCGCCCCCTCCTCCGCCCTCGCTCTTCGTCGTCACGCTGGAGGATCTGTCGCGCCCGACCGGCCAGTCGCTGCGGTTGCGCGCGCTGCTGCCGCATCTGGCGCGGCGCTTTCATCTCACGCTCGCCTCGTGTTCGGATACGCTGCCCGTCGAGCTGGCGCCGCATATTGCCGCGCGGTGGCGGCTCCCGCTGCCGGCCGGGGCGCGGCCGATCCGCTGGTTCCTGCACCCGTTGGGGCCGTGGCGCATGTCGCGGCTGCGCCGGGCGCTGCGGCGGCTCCCGGTCGAAAACTCGATCCTCTACACCGATTCCATCCTGCTGGCCGAAATGGTCCGGCCGCGGCGCGCCGCCCGCGCGGTCGTGGAGGTCAACGGGAGCATCACCGAGGAATTCCGCAACCGCGGTCTGCCGCTGACCGGGCCCATCCGACGCTGGCTCGAACGCTGGGAGCGACGGGCGTTCCGGCTGCCCGATCATCTGATCGTCGCCGGCGCGGGCCTCGAGCAGTTCGTACGGGAGTTCGCGGGCCTGGCGCCGGGCGACCGGCCGGCCATCTCGGTGCTCGGCAACGGAATCGATCCCGCGCGGTTCCATCCCGGAGTCGACGGCGCCCGCCTCCGGCGGCGCCAGGGATGGGGCGCGCGGCCCGTCGGCATCTTCCACGGCTGGTTTCGCAGCTACCAGGGCGTGGACAATCTGATCCGCGCCGTGCCGCACATCCTCCGCCGGCGACCCGATTTTCTGCTCGTCCTGGTGGGCGATGGGCCGTGCCGGGCCGATGCGGAAGCGCTCGCCGACCGACTCGGCGTTCGATCCAGGATTCAATTTGCGGGCGCGGTCGAGGCCGGCGAGATCGCCGCGTGGCTCGCCGCCGCCGATGTCGCGCTCTATTACCCCCGCTATCACGTCGGTGCACACGGTTTCCTGGGCGACGCGATCAAGTTCTACGAGTATATGGGCGCCGGCAAACCGATTGTGACGGTCGACGTGCCGCACCTGGGAGCGCCGGCCGTTCAAGCCGGGGCCGCGATTCACAGCGCCGCAACGCCGGAAGCATTCGCCGCCGCCGTTTGCGATCTACTGGACAATCCGGACCGCGCGCGCGCCATGGGTCGGGCCGGGGCCGACGCCGCCCACCGCCGCCACACGTGGTCCGCCGTCGCCGACAAGATCGCGGATATCTGTCTCCCTCCATAACCCGTCCCTCGTCCCTCTCGTAATCGCCCGCAAAGGCCCGCCCAAAATTCGGCGCTCGGCTCTCATCCCTCGTCCTCGGCTCTCGAAAATTCCCCCATTTCTACCCTTGTTGTGAACACCCAGTTCCTGCCCGTCCCCCCCTGAGGCTGCGCCGGCGTTCACGCCGGTCCACCTGGTCATCCTTGATTCGGATGGTCATTGAAAATGACTTCGACGAGCCGCTCGACCGACCCGTCCTTGGGCAGGAGGACCTCGGCGCCGGCGGCGAGCATTGCCTGCGTCATTTCGCGCGAGTCATGCATCGAAAGCCCAACAACCCGGATGCCGCTGTGCGCGTTGACGATGCGGCGGGTGGCCTCCACGCCGTTGATCCCGGGCATCGAGATGTCCATGATGACGACGTCGGGGCGCAGCGCGCGGGCCAGGTCCACGGCGACCTCGCCGCTGGCCGCTTCGCCGACGACCTCCAGGCCGGGCTTCTCCCGCAACAGATTGGCCAACCCCTCGCGCAGGATCTTGTGATCGTCGGCAACCAGCACGCGGGTGCGCGCCCGCGCCGGGGACTCGACCGGCGGCTCGGGCAACAGGGAATCTTCGCGCGCCGCCGGGGCGCCGGCCGCGGCCCGCGGCTGGTGCTTGAGGCACTTGGATTTGGGCAGTTCGAGCCGGAAGCAGGCGCCGCCGCCGGGCCGGCTGTGGACATAAAACCCGCCGCCGACAACCTCCAACCGCTCGCGGATGCTGAACAGACCGAAGGATTCATGCGTCGTATGGTCGAGATCCAGCAGCGCGGGGTCGAACCCGCGGCCCTGATCGGCCACTTCGACATGCAATATGTCGCCGTCGGCACAGGCCGTCAGAAAGGCCTGATTCGTTCCGGAATGCTTGTGCACGTTGAACAGCAGCTCACGCACCGCCTGGAACAGCAGCACGTTCAACTCGTCGGGCAATTGCACCTGATTGAGCCGGACGTCGAGCTCGATCGCCAGACCCAGCTCCTTGCGCAGGCGCCGGCCGAGCCATTGCAGCGCGGCTTCGAGCCCCGCTTCGTGCAGGATCGGGGGGCTGAGTTCGGCCGTCAGGCTGCGCGACGCCTGCAGCGCGTCCTGCAACAGTTCGCGCAGATCGCTCAGCCCGCCGGCCAGATCGTGGCACGAACCGCGCCGCAGCGACTGCAGGCGAAAGAGCGAGGCGACGAGGATCTGCTGCAGGTGATCGTGCAGGATGCGCGCCAGCCGCCGGCGCTCGCGCTGCTCGGCGTGGGCCAGTTCGCTCGACATGATCTTGAGCTGTTGCGCACGGCGGTCGGCTTCGACCGCGCGGGCGGTCAGGCGCTGCTGCAGTTCGGCGTTGCGCGCGATCAACTCGCGCTGTTGCAGGTTCTGCGCTTCCAGTTCGCGCGCCTGGCGTTCCACCTCGCGCGCGTTGCGGTACAGATCGGCGAAAACCCGAACCTTTGAGCGGAGAATTTCCGGTTCGATCGGTTTGACAATGTAATCCACCGCGCCGGCGGCGTAGCCGCTCGCCATCCGCCGGCGATCGGCATCCTCCGCCGTGACGAAGATGATCGGCGTGTGGGCGCTGCCGGGCCGCTCGCGGATCATCGAAGCGGTTTCGTAGCCGTCCAGATCCGGCATGCGCACGTCGAGCAGGATCACGGCGAACTCGCTCCGCAGCGCCGCGCGCAACGCGGCCTCCCCCGAATTGACCCGCACGAGGTTCTCATTCAACGGCTCCAGGACGACCTCCAGCGCCCGCAGGTTTTCGGGGCGGTCATCCACCAGCAGAACGTTGACTTTTTCCTCGTCCATTGCGGTCATCGGCATAGAAGTTCGCGCAGCATGCTGAACAGGTAGTCCATATCGACGGGCTTGGGCACGTAGTCCGACGCCCCGGCCTCGATGCAGTTCTCACGATCGCCCTTCATCGCCTTGGCGGTCACCGCGACAATCGGCAGCGATTTGAATCGCGTCTCGGCGCGGATCCGCCGGATCGTCTCGTAGCCGTCCATCTCGGGCATCATGATGTCGATCAGGACCAGGTCGACCGGCGGGCCGTCGCGCAGGACGGCGAGCCCCTCCCGGCCGCTTTCGGCCGGGAGGGCCTTGATCCCGTGCTGCTCCATCACGCTGGCCAGGGCAAAGATATTGCGCACGTCGTCGTCGATCACCAGCACCCGGCGCCCGCTCAGGATCTCGTCGCTCTCGCGGATGCGCTTCACAATGGTCTGCTTCTCCTCGGGCAGGGCATCGGTGCGCCGGTGCAGGAAGAGCGAGACCTCATCGACCAGACGCTCGGGCGAGCGGACATCCTTGGCGATGACCGTCTGCACCATCCGGCCCAAGCGCTGCTCCTCCTCGCGCGTCAGTTCCTTGCCGGTGTAGACGATGATCGGCATCGCCGGGGCGAGGTTCTCCTGCTCAATCCGTTCAACCAGTTCGAAGCCGGACGTGCCCGGCAGCAGCAGATCCAGCACCATGCAGTCGGGGCTTTCGCTGCGCAGGAAGTCGAGCGCTTCTTCGACGCTGCCGATCGCCTCGATTTTCACATCGCCGTTGCCGATCAGCTCGCGGATCTGCTCCCGTTCCTGCTCTTCGTCCTCGACAAGCAGCAGGCGTTTAACGGGACGTTCGATGAACTGTCGCATCTTGGCGACGCTGCGCACAATCTGCTCGCGGGCGACCGGCTTGCGCAGCACGTCGAACGCGCCGCGTTTGAAGGCCCGCGGGCGGTCGTCGTCGATCGTCACCACCAGCACGGGGATGTGGCGCGTCACCGGGTTGTTCTTGAGCCGCCCGAGGATCTTCCAGCCGTCGATGTCGGGCAGAATGATATCGAGCATCACGGCGTCGGGGGTGAAATTGACGACCAGGCCGAAGACGTTTTCGCCGCGCGTCGCGATCAGCGCCTTGAAATCCTGCTCATGCGCGATATCGAGCAGAGTCTGCGCGAACTGGCGATCATCCTCGATGATCAGCATCACGCGGTCGCCCGGCTGAATGCGCGTCCGGTCGTCCAGGATGCTGGTCTCCACCATCAGCGGCACCTTTTCGAGCTGGCGGCCGCGGGCTGAACCGTCCCCCTCCGCCAGCGACTCCCCCTCCCCAGGGGCGCTCGACGCCGAACGATGCTCGCGCCCCCCCGGCCGGCCCTCGGCAAACTGGACTGGCAGGTAAAACGTGAATGTGCTCCCCTGGCCCAGTTCACTCTCCAGCGTGATGTCGCCGCCCAGCAGGCGCGAGATCTCGCGACTGATCGAGAGCCCCAGCCCGGTTCCCCCATACTTGCGGTTGGTCGATCCCTCCGCCTGCTGGAACGATTCAAAGATCACCCGTTGCTTGTCGGGCGCGAT
Organism: candidate division BRC1 bacterium ADurb.BinA292; assembly: GCA_002068205.1. Lineage (GTDB taxonomy): Bacteria > Sumerlaeota > Sumerlaeia > MVZB01 > MVZB01 > MVZB01. The sequence goes on along the minus strand of MVZB01000012.1, from coordinate 9,259 downwards.
GCCGATGCCGGTGTCGGTGATCGAGAAGGCGATGACTCCCTGGTCCGGATCCAGGTCGGCCTGGGTGGGGTTCCAGCCTTCGCGGGCCGGGGCGATGCGGAGCTCGACGCCCCCCTGTTCGGTAAACTTGAATGCGTTCGACAGCAGGTTCTTGAGCACCTGGAACAGACGCTTTTCGTCGGTGGTCACGGCTTCGGGCAGGCCCGGTTCAAGCTCGACGGCGAACAAGAGCTTTTTCATGTTGGCGATCTGCCGGAAATTGCGTTCAACAAAGTGCTGGATGTCGCGGAAGTTCACGTCCTCCAGCTCCAGCGAGACGATGCCCGACTCGATCTTGGACAAGTCGAGGATATCGTTGATCAACGCCAGCAGGTCGCTCCCCGAGGCGTGGATCGTCTCCGCGAATTCCACCTGTTTCGGGTCCAGGTTGCCGCTGCCGTTGTCGGCAAGCTGGCGCGAGAGGATCAGCAGGCTGTTCAGCGGCGAGCGCAGCTCGTGACTCATGTTGGCCAGGAACTCGCTCTTGTATTTCGAAGTCAACGCCAGTTGCTCGGCCTTTTCCTCCAGGGCCTCCTTCGCCAATTGAACCTCGCGGTTTTTCTTCTCGACTTCGGCGTTCTGCTCCGCCAGCAGCCGCGCCTTTTCCTCCAGTTCATCGTTCGTCTTCTGCAGTTCCAACTGACCGTGCTGGAGCTCCTTGGCCAGCGACTGCGACTGTTCGAGCAGCGACTCGGTCCGCATGTTGGCTTCGATCGTGTTGAGCACGATGCCGATCGAATCGGAGAGCTGTTCGAGGAAGACGTGATGCATCGGATTGAACGGCTCGAAGCTCGCCAGCTCCATCACGGCCTTGACCTGCCCCTCGAACAGGACGGGGATGACGATGATATTGAGCGGAGGGGAATCGCCCAGCCCCGAGTTGATGCGGATGTAATCGCCGGGAACATTGCGCAGCAGGATCGGCTGCTTTTCCAGCGCGCTCTGGCCGACCAGCCCTTCGCCCAGGTAGAACCGATTGGACAGATGCTTGCGCTCGCGGAAGGCGTAGCTGGCCAGCAGGTTAAGATACGGCCGGTCCTCGTCGTCATCCTGCTCCAGAACGTAAAAGACCCCCTGCTGGGCCGAGACGACCGGCGCCAGCTCGGAGAGGATCAGGCGCGCGACGGCCATCAGATCCTTCTGCCCCTGGAGCATCCGGGTGAATTTGGCGAGGTTGGTCTTGAGCCAGTCCTGTTCGGTGTTCTTCTGCGTGGTTTCGCGCAGGTTCAGAATCATCTGGTTGATGTTGTCCTTGAGCGAAGCGACCTCGCCGCGGGCATCGACGCGGATCGAGCGGGTCAGGTCGCCCTTGGTCACGGCCGTGGCGACTTCGGCGATGGCGCGCACCTGGGTCGTCAGGTTGGCGGCGAGCTGGTTCACGTTGTCGGTCAGGTCCTTCCACGTGCCGCTGGCGCCGGGGACGAGGGCCTGGCCGCCGAGCTTGCCCTCGACGCCGACCTCACGCGCGACGCTGGTCACCTGGTCGGCGAACGTCGCCAGCGTGCGGATCATGGCGTTGATCGTGTCGCCCAGTTCGGCGATCTCGCCGCGCGCCGTCAGCACCAGTTCCTGTTTGAGGTCGCCCTGGGCCACCGCCGACACGACGCGGGCAATGCCACGCACCTGGTTGGTCAAGTTGCCGGCCATCGAGTTGACGTTGTCGGTCAGGTCCTTCCACGTGCCGGCCACCCCCTGGACGCGCGCCTGGCCGCCCAGCTTGCCCTCGGTGCCCACGTCGCGCGCCACGCGCGTCACCTCGCTGGCGAAACTGCTGAGCTGGTCGACCATCGTGTTGATCGTGTCCTTCAGTTCCAGGATCTCGCCCTTGACGTCCACGGTGATCTTGCGCGAGAGGTCGCCGTTGGCCACCGCCGTCGTCACGTCGGCGATGTTGCGCACCTGGCTCGTCAGGTTCCCGGCCATCGAGTTCACATTGTCGGTCAGATCCTTCCACGTGCCGGCCACGCCGGTCACATAGGCCTGGCCGCCCAGCTTGCCCTCGGTGCCGACCTCGCGCGCCACGCGCGTCACCTCGCTGGCGAAGCTCCGCAACTGGTCCACCATCGTGTTGATCGTATCTTTCAGCTCGAGAATCTCGCCTTTCACATCGACCGTGATCTTCTTGGAGAGGTCGCCGTTGGCGACGGCGGTCGTCACGTCGGCGATGTTGCGCACCTGGCTCGTCAGATTGCCGGCCATCGAATTGACGTTGTCGGTCAGGTCCTTCCACGTGCCGGCCACGCCCTGCACGCGGGCCTGACCGCCCAGCTTGCCTTCGGTGCCGACCTCGCGCGCCACGCGCGTCACCTCGCTGGCGAAGGTCGAAAGCTGATCGACCATCGTATTGATCGTGTCCTTCAGCTCCAGAATCTCGCCCTTCACGTCGACCGTGATTTTCTTGGAAAGATCGCCGCGCGCCACCGCCGTCGTCACTTCGGCGATGTTGCGCACCTGGCCGGTCAGGTTCGCCGCCAGGCCGTTGACGTTGTCGGTCAGGTCCTTCCACGTGCCGCTGACGCCCGGCACGCGCGCCTGACCGCCCAGCTTGCCTTCGGTGCCGACCTCGCGCGCCACGCGGGTCACCTCGCTGGCGAACGTCGAGAGCTGATCGACCATCGTGTTGATCGTGTCCTTCAGCTCCAGGATCTCGCCCTTCACGTCGACGGTGATCTTCTTGGAAAGGTCGCCGCGCGCCACTGCCGTCGTCACTTCGGCGATGTTGCGCACCTGGCCGGTCAGGTTCGCCGCCAGGCCGTTGACGTTGTCGGTCAAGTCCTTCCATGTGCCGCTGACGCCGGCGACCTTGGCCTGGCCACCCAGCTTGCCCTCGGTGCCGACCTCGCGTGCCACGCGCGTCACTTCGCTGGCGAACGAGCGGAGCTGCTCAACCATCGTGTTGATGGTGTTCTTCAACTCAAGGATCTCCCCCTTGACGTCGACCGTGATCTTTTTCGACAGATCGCCGCGGGCGACCGCCGTGGTCACGGCGGCAATGTTGCGCACCTGGCCGGTCAGGTTCTCGGCCATCGTGTTGACGCTGTCGGTCAGGTCCTTCCACGTCCCCGAGACCCCCTTGACCTCGGCCTGGGCGCCCAGCTTGCCTTCGACGCCGACCTCGCGCGCCACGCGCGTCACCTCGCTGGCGAAACTGCCGAGCTGGTCGACCATCGTGTTGATCGTGTCCTTCAGCTCGAGAATCTCCCCCTTGACGTCGACGGTGATTTTCTTCGACAGATCGCCCTTGGCCACCGCCGTGGTGACCGCTGCAATATTGCGCACCTGGCCGGTCAAATTTTCAGCCATCGTGTTGACGCTGTCGGTCAGGTCCTTCCAGGTTCCCGCTACCCCCTTGACCTTGGCCTGGCCGCCCAGCTTGCCCTCGGTGCCGACTTCGCGCGCCACGCGCGTCACCTCGCTGGCGAAACTGCCGAGCTGATCCACCATCGTGTTGACGATCTTGGCCGTCCGGCGGAATTCCCCCTGCAGTTCGCGTCCGTCCACCTCCATGTTCATCATCTGCGACAGGTCGCCGCGCGCCACGGCGCCAATCACGCGCGACGTCTCGTTGATCGGCCGCACCAGGTCGTCGACCAGCGTGTTGATCGAATGGATCGTCGCGCTCCACTGGCCGCGCGCGCCGTTCATCGAGGCCCGCTGGCTCAGCCGTCCTTCGTTGCCCACCATTCGCTGCATCCGCTGCAATTCGGTCGCGATGTGTTCGTTATGTTCGAGAATCAAATTCAGCGTATCGGCGATCTTGCCCGGCATGCCGGTCAGATCGGTCGGCGCGCGGACGGAGAAGTCCCCCTTTTCAAACGCGATCAGGACCTTGAGCAGCTCCCGGTCATTCAGGGCATGGGCCCCGGCGGGCGTGGCGGGGGAGGCGGTCTTGGCGGCCATGGGGCGTTATCTCCGGCTCAAAGTTTCGATGCGGGCTGGGTTGGGGCCGCTGAAGGTGGCGGGTTGCGGGTTGGACCTTCTGGGTCAAGCACTCACCCGGTAACCCCACGGGAAAGTTGCGGCGGCCGAGCTGCGGCAGGGGATGGAGGACCCGGTTGAAGCGGCACGCGGCGTGTCGGAGCGGAGCGCCACCGCGCCGGCTGTTGGCCGCGCCACGGGATAATCGGATCGGGATTCATGCGATGCACCAAAGAATCGTGATTTTAGCAAAACGCATACCCACCAGCCGGCTGGACGCACAAGTTTCGCTGCCCGCGGGCGGCCTTCGGCATCGACTGCCGCAACCGCGGACCCTGCCGAAGCGCCTGGGGGCGCGCGCCAGGGGACCACGGCCGCAGGCTGTGCGTGGCGCTGGGGCGCGATCGGCGTCGGCTGGGTCCGATCTGCGGCCATTCCTCCGCGGCCGGCCGGCCCAAGCGATGGCGCACGCCCAGCCGCCGGCCCAACCGCGCCCTCACCCCTCTGACGCAGGCCGCCAACTCGCTACGAATCGCCTTGCGCCGCTTTCGAAAAGCGTCCCGGACACTCCGAAAGCAGGCATCAACGGTTAACCCCCCATTTCGCGAACACCTCAGCGAAAGGAATGACTTGCGAAATGGTAAAGGCAAGTCGGACTTAAGGGAGGAAAGGTGTCAAGCGATAGCTTACCCCGCCGCCAGGGACGCGCGGGCCGGGGTTCGCGCGCGAAAAGGGGGTGGTGGGCGTGGTTACCCCCAAGACACCATTTGGTCCAAAAAAGTGGAGAAGTTCCCTTGTCCCGTGAACATCCGCATCGCCAGACACTCGTGCCGCACGAGGCAAAAGGAACTCCCCACCATGAGCACCTGGCCACAGCCCGAATCGTTTTCGACAACAGCGGCGGGGGGCCGCTGCCGGGCGGCGGCCGCGGGGATTACACGGCTCCCTCGCGCGGGTTACACGAACTCGCGCACGACGCGCAACGCATCGCGATAGAGTTCCCTGGTGCCGGCGCCGAGCGGTCCGAAGACATCGCGCAGCTTGTTGATCTCTTCGCCAGTGGGCTTGTAGAGCGCCCAGTTCTCGTCATCGCGGACGAACTGGCGCAGCGCCTCGGGCATGGCCGGGTCCTGCTCCATCTCGCGCAGCAGCTCGGCGCGCTCGGTGAAGCGCGAATAGTCCTTCTGGCGGCCGACGGCGCGGCGGGCGCTCTCGTAGGCCTGCTCCAGGCCGATGTAATCGCGGTAGCGTTCGGGCAGGCTGCGCTTGACCCAGATCAGCACGGCGCGCCGCTCGCTGATCCCCGCCTGGCGGGCCATGTCGAGCCACAGCTTGAGCGACGGCCGGACGTAGCCCTTCTCGAACTTGAAGATCGCCGGTCCGGAGACGTTGAACTGCTGGCCGTATTCGGTCTGGGTCAGATTGAGTTTGAGCCGCGTTGCGTAAATAATCTCACCAAGGTAATTTTGCATTATCAACCTCCCAGTAGCCGTGATGCGGGGATGATAACAACCGGCGCGGCGGCTGTCGACCGTTGACTGCGCGCGCGGGACGTGTCGGGTTACGCTTTAAGCACCCCCTGACAACGCAAGGTCGCGGACCGCAACCGGACTGGCGACCGGGAGGAAAACGACATGCTCTGCCAAGCTTGATGGACAGCACTACACAACTTATGTCATCAGACAACTGAAACATGAAGAAAGGATTGATCAGACAGAGAAGCCCTCCACGCGAGAGTCGAGGAATTCATGAATCCCGATTTCTAAGAGGGATCGAACGTGCGTGATCTGCGAGCGAGGAATGCCACACGCGAACGGGGATGACGTCTCGGAACGGGCGCGGCAGGAAATCACCCATCAACGCTCGACTCCACCGATTTAGGACCAAATTTTTGGAGAACAAAAAGGAGGCAGCGCGCTGGCCCGCGCGGCGGGGAAGGCGTGGTAGCGCCAAGGGGAATCGAACCCCTGTTTCCGGCGTGAGAGGCCGGCGTCCTGGACCGCTAGACGATGGCGCCACGGAAGGCGGGGCCGGGGAAGGCCCCGTGAAAAGGAATGGCTGGGGAGGTAGGACTCGAACCCACGATCTTCTGGGCCAGAACCAGACGTGTTGCCAGCTACACCACTCCCCAGCAACATCCGCCCTTCTTTTACATGGTGGAGCCCGCCGCTGTCAAGCGGCTGATCAGCGCAAACAGGGAAGGCTGCGAGCGCCCGCGGCGGGATCACAACCCCCATCAAGCCCCGTCGGCGCGAATCGTATGCCCGCGGCCGCGGCGCGTCGCTCCTACCGGCCGCTTCGCACCCAAAGGAAACGGGGGCGGCCGGAGCCGCCCCCGTTCCATACCAGGCCGCTTGTCGCGGCGCCGTCGCGGGCTCAGCCCTTGAAGCGCCGGGCGACTTCGTCCCAGTTGACGACATTCCAGAACGCCTTGATGTAGTCCGGCCGGCGGTTCTGATACTTCAGATAGTAGGCATGTTCCCAGACATCGAGGCCGAGGATCGGCAGCGGTTTGCCGTCCATCACGGGGTTGTCCTGGTTGGGGGTGCTGGTGATCGAGAGCTTGCCGCCGTCGTTGACCAGCCAGGCCCAGCCGCTGCCGAAGCGATTGGCGGCGGCGTTGGCGAATTCCTCCTTGAATTTCTCGAAGTCGCCGAAGGCGGACTTGATCGCGTCGGCCAGATCGCCGGTCGGCTCGCCGCCGCCGTTGGGCGACATGATCTGCCAGAAGAGGTTGTGATTGAGGATGCCGCCGCCGTTGTTGCGGACGGCCGTGCGGATGCCCTCGGGGACCTGATTGAGGCCCCGCAGCAGGTCCTCGACGTCCTTCTTCGCCAGGTCGGGGTGCGCTTCGAGCGCCGCGTTGGTCTTGGTCACGTAGGTGGCGTGGTGCTTGGTGTGGTGAATCTCCATCGTCTGGGCGTCGATGTGCGGCTCGAGCGCGTCATACGGATAAGGCAGTTTGGGCAGTTCGTACGCCATGGTGAACGGTCTCCTTCGCTCAATCGATCGTGCCGGGCGGGGCGTCGGGGGATTTCCCCGCTCGGCGGGCCATCGGCATGCTGGGAGGCCAGCCGTGCAATCCGGAAGGCTGGCGACCGGGGAAAACGCGAATGTTCAAGCAAGCAACGGATGCGCCATGCGTCGAACTGACGCGCAACCGGCGCCCGTCGGGCCAACCGGTTGTCCGCAATCCGTACGCATGCGTTACCGAACATTTTACGCTTTGAGCAGGACAAGTCAAGCCGCGGCAACCCGTTGAACCCGTTAAGTCCGTTGGCGCTTGTTATTCAGGAAGAATTTCACGGGACAATCACGAGGACAAAGACGAGGACAGGGAAGAAATCCAGCGTCACGCGCCGGCGGGGCTGGATGAGGCGGCACGACCGCCCCCGGCCGCGCGCACGGGCGTCTTGCGCCGCTGATCATGCAGGTGGCCGAGGGCCAGCAGCGGGTGGCGCGTGATCATCCGCGGGCCGGCCCAGCGCATCACGGCGCGGACCCGCTCGCGCATGTCGGCCCGGTAGCAGTGGATCGGGCAGAGCGCGCAGGTCGTCTTGCCCGTTTGAAACGGACAGCGTTCGAGCCGCCGCAGGGCATAGTCGCGCAGCTCGCGGCAGCCGGCGCAGAGCGGCGCGGACCGTCCGGGCCGGGCGGCGCCTGCACAGGCGTGATGCTCGCGGCAGAACATGGCGATCATCACCTGGATCGTCTTGGCTTCGCGGACGATGCGGGATGCGGCGGATGGCATGGGCGGGCCTAAAGAAGATCTGGGGATCATAATATCTGTATCATCTCGAGCCGTCAACTCCTGAACTTGCGCCGGACAACGCCGTGCCTGATTTTCCCGCGCCTCCGCACAAGACGACGCCGCCCGCTTGCGCTAAACTGACCGACTCACTCCGCCGTCAGGAACCGGCCGTTGCCCGACGACCCCGCCACCCAACCGCCGCGCCGCCCCGTCATGGTTTATGACGGCCAGTGCGGTTTCTGCCGTTACTCGGTCCAGCTGATCCGGCACTGGACCCGCGAGCGGATCGTTTACCGGCCGTTCCAGGAGGTGGCGGAGCGCTGCAAGTCGGTTGACGCAGACCCCGCGGAGGCGCGCCGCCGGCTGGCCGAGGCCGTCCATCTGATCGAGCCGGAAACCGGCGCCGCAACGGCCGACGCGCCCGCCGCCGGCACCCGCGACAACGCGCCGCTGGTCGGCCGGACCACCCGCGGCGCCGAAGCGATCCTGCGCGCCTATGCCATCGGCGGCCTGCGCTGGCCCCACGCCGTTTATCGTCGCGTGCCCGGCGTGCGGCCCGCCGGTGAGCGGCTCTACGCCTGGATCGCCCGGCACCGCCCGCTGGTGGACCGGCTGGCGCGCGGCCTTGAGGGCCGGCGCCCGGTCCCCAGGAGCTGGCGGCTGACGCGCTGGATGGTCCTGCGCGGCGTGGCGCTCATCTTTTTCATCGCGTTCGCCTCCCTGCTGGTTCAGGTGCGCGGACTGATCGGATCCGATGGCATGCTGCCCGTCGGCGAGTATCTCGAGCGGGCAAGCGGAATGCTGGGGCCGGGGGCGTGGCGCGCCGTCCCGACGCTGTCGTGGATCAGCCCGGGCGATGCGATGCTTGTCGGTCAGTGCCTGGCGGGGATGGCGCTGGCGATTCTGGCCGGCTTGTGGATCGCGCCCGGGCCGGCGCTGCTCGGCTGCTGGGGACTCTATCTCTCGCTCACGGTCGCCGGCCAGCGGTTCATGGGCTACCAGTGGGACGCGCTGTTGCTGGAAACGGGTCTGCTGGCGGCGCTGTGGGCCCCCTGGCGGCGGCGGCCGCGCGCGGAGGATGAACCGGCGCCGTCCGCGATTGGCCGCTGGCTGCTGTGGTGGCTCCTTTTCCGGCTGATGTTCGAGTCGGGGGTGGTCAAGCTGGCCAGCGGCGACCCGCTCTGGCGCGAGCTGGCCGCGCTCGATTACCACTACTGGACGCAGCCGCTGCCGACGTGGATCGGCCTGCTGGCGGCGCACCTGCCGGCATGGTTCCAGCACCTGTCGTGCGCCGTCATGTTCGGCATCGAACTGGGAGCGCCGTGGCTGATCCTGTTCGGCCGAAAAGGCCGGCTGGTGGCTTTCGCCCTCCTTGTCGCGCTGCAGGTGCTGATCCTGCTGACCGGCAACTATACATTCTTCAACGGGTTGACGATCGTTTTGTGCCTGTCGCTGCTGGATGACGCGGCGTGGGTGCGGTTCGTGCCGCGGGCGAAGCGGGCGCGGGCGTTGCTGCGCGGCTGCCGCCAGTGGCGCCGCCCCGCCCCGCGC
>MVZB01000011.1 GCA_002068205.1 candidate division BRC1 bacterium ADurb.BinA292 | reverse complement strand
GATGTTTCGCGAGGATCTCTACTACCGGCTCAATGTCCTGCCGATTACGATCCCGCCGCTGCGCGACCGGCGCGAGGATCTGGAGGAGCTGACGACCAACCTCCTCGCGCGGATCGCCCGCAACCGCGGCGCCCGGCCCTGCCGCCTGAGCGACGGCGCGCGCCGCGCCCTGCTCGCGCACGACTGGCCCGGCAATGTCCGCGAGCTGGAAAACGCCCTCGAGCGCGCCACCGCCTTCTGCGAAAACTTCACCGTCATGCCCGAGGACTTGCCCCTCGAGATCCGGGCCCAGGGACGCCCCGGCGCCGACGGCCCGGCCGCCGAGCCCCAGCACTGGCTGGGCGGGATGTCGCTCGACGACGTCGAGCGCCTCGCGATCGAGCAGACGCTCGTCCACTGCCGCGGCAACAAGGCCGAAGCCGCCCGCACCCTCCGGATCAGCGAAAAAAGCATCTATAACAAAATGAAACGCCTCGGCCTCAACGGCCACCCCCGCCCCTCGCTTTAGCCTCGTCCCTCGTCTCTCGTCCTCGACTTCTCTGGGAACGCCACCCTCCCGACTGGCTTCGCCCCGCTTCAAAACTCTCCCTCACAGCCCTATCTTTTTCCCAGATCACAAGACCCCTTGATCTTTAGATGATTCCATCTATCATTCTCTGTCAACGACGTGATCACCGCCGTTGGTGAACGTTCGAAGTCAGGAGCAGGGTCATGCAGGGAACACGAAACGAAGAAACGGGCGGCGGCCCCACGGTCCGTCGTTTTGTCCAGCCGATGGCGCTGGCCGCCATGATCGTTATCCTGGCGGGACTGGCCATGACCGGACACGGCGACGATCCCGCCGCAACTCAGCAACAGGAGGCATCGGGATCCATGAGCGGCAGGCAATCATTTTTGGGGTTATCTTCGATCGCGCTGCTGTCGGACGCCGAAACACGTTCGATTTCGGCCGAAAACCCGACGGGCGAGAAAGGCGGCGGCGCCCAGGCCGAGCCCGGCAGTTACAACGTCGCCCTCGGCAAGGGCTGGAAATGCCGGCCCGCCATTACGCTCGAGCAGCACGCCACCACCACCCTGGCCGACATCCAGGGTCCCGGCACGATCCAGCACATCTGGATCACGGTCGACACGAAAGCCTATCGCGACTGCGTGCTGCGTTTTTACTGGGATAATGAGGAAACGCCGTCGGTGGAAGCCCCCCTGGGCGACTTCTTCGCCGTCGGCCACGGCCTGCGTTACAACCTCAATTCGCTCCCGGTTGCGGTCAATCCCAACGGCGGGTTCAACTGTTACTGGCCGATGCCGTTCCGCGAGCGGGCCCGCATCACGATCGAGAACCAGCGCGCCGAGGCGATTCACAGCTTCTTCTATCAGATCACCTACGAGCTGGCGCCCGTGCCGCGCGAGGCGGCTTATTTCCATGCGCAGTGGCGCCGCAAGGTGGTCGACCTGGACTATCCCGAATACACGATCCTCGACGGCGTCAAGGGCCAGGGCCAGTATGTCGGCACGTTCATGGCCCTCCAGCAGACCGCCGATGGCTGGTGGGGCGAGGGCGAAATCAAGTTCTTCATCGACGGCGACTCGGAATACCCCACCATCTGCGGCACGGGAACCGAGGATTACTTCGGCGGCGCATGGGGCTTCGGCGACACGTTCTCCACCCCGTTCCTCGGCTACCCGCTCTGGTGGAAGGAGCCGGGCGCGGTGCCGCGCCATGCCCTCTATCGCTGGCATATCCCCGACCCGATCCGGTTTAAGCAGGATCTGCGCGTCACGATCCAGAACCTGGGCGGCTGGCCCGATCGTCCGGTCTTCCTGGCCCGTTTCGACGATATCGCCTCGACGGCCTACTGGTATCAGACCGAGCCGCACGCGCCGTTCCCTGAGTTCCCGTCGCTCTACCAGCGCTGGACGCGTAACTGGAACGGCTGAGCCGCCATCCGCCCGCTGATCGGTATCGGTCACGGTGTGCGACCGCCGCCCTCGCCGGTCACTGTCCCGGATCCCGCGGGATGCCCCCTCGGTATCGGTATCGCAATCGGTCTCGATCTCGCCTCAGCACCCCCCCGCATCCCCAGGGATGCCAGACCGTAGCCGGTGGTTGAGCGCAGCGACACCACAGGTCAACGGCCGCTCAACAGCGCCGCAACCCGGAGGGATGCCAGTAACGCAAAAAAGACGCAAACAAGCTATGCCGGCCAGCGGCCGCAAACCCCGCTGCGTCCAGCAGCCCTCGCGTCCCTTACGTCCCTTATGTCCTTTCCCCCCAGAGGGAGGCCCCCTCATGCACCCGGCTCGGCCGCCGGCTTGAACCCGCGCTGCCGCAGGTGCTCCAGCACCCGCTCGCCGTGGTAACGCGAATTCTCAATGAATATCGCCCCGCTGATGTTGCCGGCCAGCATCACGCCGATCATGTAAATCCCCGGCCGCGGGCTCTCAAACGTCCGGGGGTCAAACACCGGCTGCTTGCGCTCCTCGTCCACCGGCAGGGTCAGCCGCCCCAGGAACTCCGGATCGGGGTGGTATCCGGTCAGCGCCAGCACGGCATCGTTCTCGATCTCCAGCGGGCCCTCCGTCTCGTGCTGGATCACGACCGAATCGGGCCGGATCTCGCGGACATGCGCCGGCATGATCGCCCGGATCCCCCCCTCCTTGATGCGATTGGCCAGATCGGGGGCGATCCAGTATTTCAGGCCGCTGAACTCGGCGCGCCGATGGCAGATCGTCACCTCGACCCCGGCCCGATACAGCTCCAGCGCAGTCTCGGCCGCCGAGTGCCGCCCGCCGACGATCAGCACCTTCCTCCCGAAGTAATCATTCACTTCGGTGTAGTAATGGCTCACCTTGGGCAGGTCCTCGCCCGGCACATTCAGCGCGGCGGGATGATCGTAGGCGCCGGTCGCCAGCACGACCTTCTGGCACCGCGCCTCGAACGGAACGTCGCCCCCGGCCACGCCGCGCACGATGAACCTCCCGTCCTCGCCCTCCACCCCCCGCACCTCGTGCCGCAGTTGGAACGCCAGCCCGTGATCGGTGGCGAAGCGCTGCAGGTAGCGCAGATACTGGCGCCGGTCGGGCTTCTCATCCGGGATCGCGAGCGGATAGCCGCATAATTCGACCAGATCAGTCGTCGAGAACAGCTTCATGTAGACCGGCCAGTTGGCCACGCCGTGCGCGAAACGCCCGCGCTCGAGGATCAGCGTGTCGTAGCCGGCGCGCCCCAGCGTCAGCGCGGCGGCCAGCCCCGCCGGCCCGCTGCCGACAATCGCGATCTGGGTTTCGTAGGCAAGCATCATGGGCGTCGATGAACGGATTTCGCTTCCACAACCGTCCGCGTGACGCCGACGATTCCGGAATACAGGCCCCTCCACCATACATGGAGTGGCCGGCGCCGTTCAACGCCGGAACGCGCGAAACGCCCGGCAAGGGCGCACCTCAGGTTCGCGCCACACGGCATTGGGTGGTGCTTGACCTGAGCCGGGAGCGGCGTCAAGCCAACTTTCGTGGAGTGCGGCGCCAGAGCGTTGCATCGTAACGCGTCGACACCGCTGTGGATTCGGTTGGCAAGCGCGCCGCTCTGCAGCTCGGCGTCTCCGCGTCAGGCTTGGACGCGCCGGGCGAGAGATGCGGCCGACCCCCATGGCGGATTTTTCGAGAGCCGGGCACCAGGGCCGCGAATGCCCCAACGTTGATCACAGGACAAGTCCGCGAAGCGGACGACCGGAATGAAGCGCAGGCGGGAGGCCGCAGGCCGGAACCCTGCGTCGCCGTCCCCTACGACCAAACCCCTGCAAGGGGGCAGGAGACGCTAGAAATGGAGGGCTTTTCACGCCATCGCAATCGGCTGAGGCCTCCCCGGACCCGTTCCACGGCCAGTCCCGTCAGGGACGGCCGACTTCAGCCCGTTACGTCAGGGGCGGGAAACGGGACGCAGGAAGCCAAAGGAGGCCCGTAGGGACGGCAGAACAGCGCGCACGAAGACGAGGGCCGAAGACGACGGACGAAGAGCTGAGATATCCTGAGATTCAAAACCGGCACTTCACCAAAACCCACATCGCCTGGAAAAAATCGCGCCACCCGATCTTCTTTCCCTCTTCCCATGTCCGGGCGGTGAAGCGGACCGGCAGCTCCACGATCCGCTCCCCCCGGCGCAGCACCTTGGACGTCACCTCGGGGCAGAACTCGAAGCGCCGGCAGGTCAGATCGATCGCCTGAATCACCTCGCGCCGGAAGATTTTGTAGGCCGTCGCCTCGTCGGTGATCCGCTGGCCGTACAGCAGCGAAACGGACCACGCCAGCAGGTAATTCGCGACGCGATTGGGCAGGCGCATCTTTTCGATCCGGCCCAGGAACCGCGAGCCGTAGACCACGCTGGCGCGGCCGGCCACAATCGGTTCGAGCAGCCGCGGCAATTCGGCCGGATCGTATTCCAGGTCCGCGTCCTGGATCAGGATGATCTCGCCCGCGGCGTGCTTCAGCCCCGAGCGGATCGCCATCCCCTTGCCGTGGTTGACCTCGTGCCGCACCAGCACCGTGTCGGGTCGCGACCCCTCTTCCTCGCACAGCAGTTCCCACGTCCCGTCGGTCGAGTGATCGTCGACGAGGATCATCTGTTTGCGGAACGGCTGCGCGCGGACGCGGCGCAGCACCTCGCGAATCAGCTCCCGCTCGTTGTAGATCGGCATGATGACCGGTTCAGTCTTATCTTCCCGCCGCTGAAATCGACGCTCGGGACGCGGAACGGCCCCGGCACGGAACGCTGACGATCTTGGCCCGCAAAACGCAGGCGCGCAAGACTGATCTGCGCCGCCTGTGGTAGCATGAAGGCAGCACCAGGAAGCGGGCCGCCGGCGGACGCGCGGCGGTCCGGCCGCCCGGGGAGGAGCCCCATCATGACATCGTCCGACCTGCCCCTGGCCGAACGGCTCAAGCGCCAGTCCCACCGCATCTGCACCGAGATCCTGCAGTCCGATGTCGAGTGGGTCGACATCGCGATTCAGATCGAGCGGATGCGCGCGATGTGCGAGGCCGAGGCCCCCGACAAACTGGAGTTGTTCGAGGCGCTCTATGTGGCGCGATTTACGCGCCTGTGGCAGCAGTGGCGCGAGCCGGAGGAGCGCGCGGCCCGCCCGCCGATCGCCGCCAACCCGATCATCGAGGGCGAGTGGCGCGAGACGTGGGGCTGATCCCTCCGCATCCCGCCACCCGGGCGCGCGACGGGGACTGATCCCAGTTGCTCGCCCGAAAAGTAGATGTTATTATCCTGAATTATCCGCGGCTTGCTCCGCGCGACTTCCCGGGGGGGCGCCTCGTGTCCGAACTGTTCCTCAATCAGCGCCGGCTCGACATCCAGCCGGGCGCCACGCTCTTCGACGCCGCCGATCTGCTTGGCCTCAAGCTGCCCAGCTCCTGCGGCCGCCATGGCTCCTGCCATGAATGCATCATCCAGGTCACCGCCGGCGAGGAAGCCCTCAACCCGCGCACCGAGAACGAGGATTTCCTGCGCGGGGGCTACCGCCTGGCCTGCCAGTGCCGGCTGGAGCGCCCCGAGCCGGTCGTGCACGCGCATGCGCTGCGCCGCGGCACGCCGCAGATCGCCGCCAGCGGCCGGCCGGTCCCCGTCGCGCTGGCGCCGGCGGTCACGCGCGGCCCGGACGACACCGTCCTGCTCGACGGCGAGCCGATCGCCCAGCGGCGCGGACCGCTGCTCGGCGCCGCCGCCGACATCGGCACCACCACCGTCGTCCTGCGCCTCGTCGATCTGGAGACCGGCCAGATCGTCGCCGCGCAGAGCTTCGAAAATCCGCAGATGTTCGGCGGCGGCGACGTCATGGGCCGCATCACCTACGACCGCGAAACCAAACGCCGCGATCTGCAGCAGGTCCTGGTGGCCTACCTCAATCGCTCGCTTGGCGAGTTCTGCGAAGCCCTCGGCGCCGAAACCGACGACATCTATGAGTTCGTCGCCGTCGGCAACGCCACGATGCGCGACCTGCTCTTCGGCTACGACGTCCAGACGATCGGCGTCAAACCGTTCATGTCGGTCAGCGAGATCGAGTTCCGTGAGGGCCAGCGCGAGACGACGGCGCTGGCCTGCCGCCCCACCCGCCTGCGTCTCGCCATCAACCGCAAGGGGCGCGTCTGGGGGGCGCCGCTGATCGCCTGCCATGTCGGGGCCGACACGGCGGCGTGCGTCGCGGCCGTCGACGTCGAGCGCGCCGCCCGCCCCGTCATCATCATGGATATCGGCACCAACACCGAACTGGTCGTCGGCCACGGCGAGCGCGTCCTCTGCGCTTCCTGTCCCGCCGGGCCGGCCTTCGAAGGCGCGCGCGTCACCTGGGGCATGCCGGGCCTCGAAGGGGCGATCGAATCGGTCCGGCTGGAAAACGGCCAGGTCGACTATCGCGTGATCGGCGACGCGGCGCCGGCCGGCATCTGCGGCTCAGGCATGATCGACGCCCTGGGCGAGCTGCTGCGTACCGGCCGGATGAACATGCTCGGCCGCCTGGAGGACGGCGACGGCCGCTTCCTCATCGCCGAGGCGGCCGGCATCTATCTCTCCAATAAGGACATCAGTGAACTGGCCCAGGCCAAGGGGGCCAATATCGCCGGCATCCTGATCCTGCTGCGCGAGCTCGGGCTCACGCTCGAGGAGGTCGACCGCTTCTATCTGGCCGGCGGATTCGCCCAGTATATCGACATTGAACACGCGATCCGCATCGGCATGCTCCCGCGGATGCCCGTGGAAAAATTCGAGAAGCTGGGCAATGCCGCGATCGAGGGCGCCACGGCGCTCCTCTGCTCAACCGATCTGCGCCGCCGGCTCGACGCTTATGTCCATCGGATCGGCCATGTCGAGCTGGAGAACCACCCCGCCTTCTTCGGCTATTACGTGGAAGGCATGCAGTTCAAAGCCTCCGACGAAATGGCTCCCGCGGGCGTGTAAAAGAATCCGTCCCTCGTCCTCGGCTCTCGAAAAACCCGCCATAAGGGGCACGAGAACATCAGGGCCGCACAAACCCCGGACGGGCCGCTTGTCGCTGGCGGGAGGCTTGGGGATAATGTCCCGGCCGCATGACGGCTGATTCCCCTTGCGCGCCGCCGGCGTTTGCCCATGCTGCGTTTTCTTCTCCGACGCCTCTTTCATGGCCTGTTGATCCTGCTGGGCGTCTCCTTCCTGACGTTCTTTCTCATCAATCAGTCGCCGGGCGACTTCCTCGACCGCAAGCGGCTCGACCCCCAGGTCCCGCGCGAATTCATCGAGGCCGAAATCCAACGCCTTCATCTGGACCAGCCGTGGCCCGTCGTCTACTGCTTCTGGCTCAAGGACATCGTCACCCGGCTCGATTTCGGCCGATCCTTCGAATACAAGCAGCCGGTCTTCGATGTCCTGGCCGGGCGCGTTCTCAACACACTCATTCTCTCGTTCTGCTCGGTCGTCTTCGCCTGGATGCTGGCGATCCCGCTCGGGATCATCGCCGGTTACCGGCAGTACTCGCTGGTCGATAAGACCGCCTCGGCGGTCGCGTTCCTCGGCGTCTCAGTCCCCAACGTCTTTCTCGCCCTGCTCGCGATTTTCCTGGCGGCGCGCACCGGCTGGTTCCCCACCGGCGGCCTCACCGATCAGCGTAACTGGCCGACGATGTCCACCGCCGAGCGGATGCTCGACATGGCCCATCATCTGATCCTGCCGACGATCGTCCTGGGGACCGGGATGATGGCCGTGCTGATGCGCCAGATGCGCGGCCAACTGCTCGACGTGCTCCAGGCCGATTACATCCGCACCGCCCGCGCCAAGGGCGTCGGCGAGCGCGCGCTGCTGCTCAAGCACGCCGTGCGCAATGCCATCAACCCGCTGATCACGATCTTCGGCTTCTCGCTCTCGACGCTGCTCTCCGGCTCGGTCCTGGTCGAAAAGGTGATGAGCTACCCCGGGCTGGGGCGCCTCACCGTCGACGCAATGTTCAACAAGGACATCTATCTGGTCATGGCGTCGGTCCTGGTGGCCACCGCGATGCTGGTGCTGGGCAACCTGATCGCCGATCTGCTGCTGGCCTGGAGCGATCCGCGGATCAAGCTGGAGGATCGCGCGACGTCGTGACCGCCCCGCCCACCGAGCCCCCGCGCCAACCGCCGCCCCAGTCGCCCTGGCGCATCGTGGCGCGCCGTCTGCTGCGCAACCGCGCCGCGCTCCTCGGCGGCGGCATCCTGCTCGTCTTCTATTTCGTCGCGCTGTTCGCCGCCCCCATCGCCCCCTACAGCCCCTACGCCACGCAGTCCAGCGTGCCGGACCACCCGCCCGACCTGCTCCGCCGCCACTACGCCATGGACGTCGGCAAACGCTACCCGATCCGGTTCTTCGTCCGCGGCGACCGCTATACCATGTGGTGGTTTATCAAGTCGGACTGGCATTTGTTCGGGCTGGAGGGGGGCGCCGCGGACAACGTCCGGCTTCATCTGCTCGGGACCGACCGCACCGGCCGCGACATCTTCTCGCGCATCATCCACGGCAGCCAGATCTCGCTCAGCATCGGCCTCATCGGCATCGCCATCACGATGACGATCGGCATGCTGGTCGGCGGCCTCTCGGGCTATTTCGGCGGCTGGATCGACAGCGCGATGATGCGCCTGACCGAACTGATCATGTCGGTCCCCGACCTCTATCTGATCCTTGCGCTGCGCGCGGCGTTCTCCAGCAACAACCCGTTGCTGCTGGCGCTGCTCGGCATGGAGCCCGGCCAGCACCTGGGCTCGGCGCAGATCTACCTCCTAATCATCGTGATCCTGGGGCTGGTCGGCTGGGGCGGCACGGCCCGCGTCGTCCGCGGTCAGGTCCTCGCCGTCCGCGATCTGGACTACATCCAGGCGGCGCGCGCGCTGGGCGCCTCGCGGCCGCGCATCATCCTGCGCCACGTCCTGCCCAACACGTTCACCTACGTGATCGTCGCGGCGACGCTCGCCGTGCCCGGCTACATCCTGGGCGAAGTGGCCCTCAGCTTCCTCGGCGTCGGCATCGAGGAGCCGGAACCCTCCTGGGGGCTGATGCTTCAGGATGGCCAGAATCTGCGCACGCTGACGCAGGCGCCATGGGTTCTCGCGCCGGGCGTCTTCATCTTTGTGACCGTCTTTGCCTTCAATTTCCTGGGCGACGGCCTGCGCGACGCGCTTGATCCCAAGGCCGTCGATCAGGCCTGACGCCGAGCTCCCTCGCGCCCGCCCCGAACAAAATCGGTCGGATCGGTCGAATCCGTCGGATCCGCCGGATCGGAACGGCGGACCCTTACGACCCCGCCAGGTCTCGCTGGTGTTTGCGGTAGAGCCCGCGGAACTGATGGTAGGTCAGGCCGAGGCGCTCGGCCGCCCGGCGCTGATGATGCTGGGTCGCGGCGAGCGCCGCGCGCAACCGGCGCAGCTCCAGCGCGCGCACCGCCGCGGGCAAGGGGAGGGCGTCCAGCTCGGCGAGGCCGGCCGCGGCCTCCGGCGACGACGCGGCGCGCGCGTTTCCGGCCGGGCCTGGCCCGCCACCCGGCATGTCGGGCGAGTCGAACGGGTCGAAGACGATCTCCTCAATCAAGCGGGCGCGCGTGCGGTAGACCATCCGCTCGACGACATTCCGCAGCTCGCGCACATTGCCCGGCCACGGATGCGCCAGCAGCGCCTGCCGCGCCGCGGGCGAGAACTCCGGCTGGAACTCCAGGCCGAGCTGGCCGGCCATCCGGCGCGCGAAGTGGCGCGCCAGCAGCACGATATCCTCCCGCCGGCGACGCAGCGGCGGCAGCACGATCACCTCAAACGCGAGCCGGTCGAGCAGATCCCGCCGGAACCGGCCCGCCTCCGCTTCGGCGCGCAGATCCACGTTGGTCGCCGCGATCAGCCGCACGTCCACTCGCCGCGTCTCTGAACTCCCCACCCGCTCCATCTGCCCGTATTCGACCGTCCGCAGCAGTTTCTCCTGCACCGTCGGCGGGATGTTGGCGACCTCGTCCAGAAACAGGCTGCCGCCGTCGGCGATCTCGAACCGGCCCTTGCGCAGCCGCACGGCCCCCGTGAACGCACCCGCCTCGTGGCCGAACAGCTCCGATTCGATCAGCGTCGGCGCCAGCGACGCGCAGTTGAGCGTGACGTAGGGTTGCCCCCAGCGCGCCGAGAGCAGGTGCAGCCGCGCCGCGGCCAGTTCCTTCCCCGTGCCGCGCTCGCCGATCAGGATCACCGGCCGGTCGGTCCGGGCCGCCTGCGAGATCCGCTCCTGCAGCGCCAGAAACGCCTCAGATTCGCCTAACGCCTGCGGCGGATCGGGAGATGTCCCGCTCACAACCATGTGGTGACTGTAGCCAGATTAATGGTGTGAATCACCAAAAATATGTCTACAAGACCACTCAAAATCGGCCATCGTTACGCGCCCGATTTCACGTATTATATTGATAAAACATCACTTATCTGAAATCAGAGCCTTTGGCCCGGTTCTCGCACTCGCCACCCGCCAACAGGAAGCATCGCCATGGGCTTCGCCACCGGCGATCTCACAGACCGTCAACCACAAGGAAGCATCGCCATGGGCATCTTCACCCGATTCCGCGACATCGTCAGCGCCAACCTCAACGCGATCCTGGACCGGGCCGAGGACCCCGAAAAAATGGTCCGGCTGATGATCCAGGAGATGGAGGACACGCTGATCGAGGTCAAGTCCAACTGCGCCGGCGTCCTGGCCGAGCAGAAGAAGCTCGAGCGCGCGCTCAAGGGCGCCCGCCGCGAGGCCGCGGACTGGGAGGCCAAAGCCGGCCTCGCCCTCCAGAAGCAGCGCGAGGACCTGGCCCGCGCGGCGCTGGCCGAGAAGCGCCGCCACGAACAGCGCGTCCGCTCGCTCGAGGAGGAACTGGACCGCACGCGCGAGAACGTCGCCAGCTTCAAGGACGACATCGCCCAGCTCGAAGCCAAGCTCAACGACGCGCGCGAGAAGCAGCGGACGATCATCCAGCGCCGCCAGGCCGCCGAGTCGCGCTTCCGTACCGCCGCCCACGTCCGCCGCGTCGATACGACCGAGGCGTTCGCCAGGTTCGAAGCCTACGAGCGCGGCATCGACCGGCTGGAGGCCGAGGCCGACCTGGTCGACAGCCTGCGCCCGCGCCGTCCCACGCTGCGCGACGAGCTGGCCGACCTGGAATACAGCGACGAGATCGAGCAGGAACTGGAGCGGCTGAAGGAGCAGCTCCGGTCGGGTTCGGCCGGGCGGAACGCTTGAAACGCCGCCTGGGCGTCGTGCAAGGGATCCCGTGGGGGGCAGTCGGCCGCGCCGCATCCCGAATCGGCTTGATTGGTCTTTGAGGTCTTGCATGATCGAAACGGTGCCGCCCGCTGAACCTCAGCTCCCCCCAGCCCTGTCATCCTCACGCTCGGCCCCGTTGCTATGGTAATCTTGAAGTCGGGCACGCCTGGTCCACGCCCCGCCGCAACCGATGAGGCCGCCAGCCTGGAATTGCTTGAGCGCGCGAATTCGCGGAAACGAAGGACGCTGATCCATGGAACCCATCATCCCGCTTGCGGCCATCCTGATGCCCGTTATGCTCTTCGCGATCGCGGCCCTCGGCCCGCTGCTCCTGATCGCGCTGATCGTGTGGGTGGGATTCCGCGTCGTCCGGGGCGGCAACCGCCGCGAGGAATCGCTGAACGCGCAACGCGCCGCCCAGGACGAGCTGCGCGCCCTGATGAGCGGCATGGAGAAGATGGAACGGCGCATCGAGAACCTGGAGACGATTCTGCTGGAGCGCGGGCGCTCCGGCGCCGCGGAACGGCTCTGAATCGGCGCCTAATCAACACTATCGGACGAAATTTCGGCGCATCATGGAAGGAACAAGGATGGAGAGAATGCTCAAGCTGATCGGAATCATCGCCCTGGTCATGCTGGGCGTCTGGCTGCTCTGCGGCCTCGTCGCGGGCGTCCTGGGCGGTCTTGTCGGCCTCGTCGCCGGCCTCCTGAGCTTCGTCTTCGGCATCGTCGGATTCGTGCTCAAGCTGGTCGGCGGCCTGGTGCTGCTCATCGTGAAGGCCGGGCTGACGCTCGTCCTGCTCGGCGTGGCGCTTCTCGCGATCGGCGGGCTCATCCTGCGCGCCCTCTTCCGGCGCGGCGACCGCCCCCGCGCCGCGGCCGCCTGGCGCAGCCACTACGGCCATTCGATGCGCCGGCGCGACGACATCCACGCCGCCATGGATGAGAGCCTCCGCCGCGCGGAGGAGCGGATGGCGCGCCTCGAAGGAGTTCTGGCCGAGCGGATGCGCCGCCGCCACTTTGAACCCTGGTGAGGAACGGACCAT
Source organism: candidate division BRC1 bacterium ADurb.BinA292 (assembly GCA_002068205.1). GTDB lineage: Bacteria > Sumerlaeota > Sumerlaeia > MVZB01 > MVZB01 > MVZB01. Next base: position 13,599 of record MVZB01000011.1, on the reverse strand, counting down.
GGCTTCCCTGGCAAAGCCATAGCTTGATGCACCGGGCCGACGAGATGGAACGCCGGCTGGAAAACCTGGCAACGATCCTGATGCAGCGATCGCGATCTCGATCCCGAGAGCGATAGCCATACGGGCGATGAAAGGGACTGAAATGAAACACCGTTCGTATGCCGGGCGACCCAGGCTCTTCCGCAGCAGCACCGACCGCATGCTGCTGGGCGTCTGCGGCGGCCTGGCCGAGCACTTCGATTTCAGTCCCGCCGGCGTCCGGCTCCTCGCGGTGATCCTGTTCATCTTCAGCGGCTTCTTCCCCCTGATTTTGCTCTACATCGTGCTGGGGGTCATCCTGCCGCCCGCGCCGCTCCGCCCCGCTTTCGAGAGCGAACAGGAAGAGGAACTGTGGGACCTGTATCACGTCTCCAGGGGCGCCGCCATGGGCAAGCTGCGCCAACGCTTCCAGGCGCTCGACCGGCGCCTCCAGCGGATCGAATCGATCGTCACCTCCCCCGAGTTCGAACTCGAGGAAGAGTACCGTCGGCTTTAGCGATCGCCAGCGGTATCGGTATCGCCATCGGTATCGCCACCTGTTGGATTTCGCGGGATCTGCCGAAAAACCGCCTTCACCAGGCGCAACTTCGTGCTTCGAGTTCCATTCCAGTGCAACCTTTTTGCCGCGAGGAACCTCCTTAAACACGAGGAAGGGTCACGGGGTCGGGCCCCGGATCATTGGCATACGCATACCGGACCGATCCCCGAGAGTGCCACCGATGCCGCGGCCAACGCGTGGGGAATTCCCGCGCACGGGAACCAGGCAGGTAACCGTCCGAGCCGCCCCGGGCCACGCGGCTGGCGCAAACCCACTGAAGTTTCTCCCTTCCTCAATTCCTCACGTCCGCAGGGGTTCGCGGGCGCCCACACCGCGAAACCCGGTTCCGCCACGAGCCGCAACCAGGGCCCCCCCGGCGGCGCCTGCCGGGTAGGCATTGCCGTTGGCTTGTGCTAATCTGCATGCGGGCGAATGGCCCGCCTGATCCCGATCGAGGGGCCCCTGACTCGGATGAATCCCGACCGACCCAGCCGAGCCCAGTCCCATCCGTTTTCGCGCCGGATGGCCATCTTTGCGGCGGGCGCGGTCGCGGTCTTCGCGGCGACCGTCCTGATCGTGACGGCCGCGCCGCCGAACCCCGCCGGCACGCGCCTGGCCGACGACGCCGCCCTTCAGGCCGAGACCCCAACCCCCGCCCTCTCGATGAGCCTGGCCGAATACCTCCGCCAGCGGCTGGGGCGGCGGTTCCACGAGCGTGAGGAGTGGACCGGCGGCCACGCGTTTCCCCCCCAGCCCGAACGCGACCGCACATGGGAGCCGATCGGCGCCGCCAAATTCATCACGATTCATCACACGGGCGCGATCAGCAACAACCCGCCGGCCGAGCTGATCCGTTCGATCTATCGCGACCATACGCGCCCGCATAGCCGGCTCGACGCCGCCGACGTCGGCTATCACTTCTTCGTCGACAGTCGCGGCGAAGTGTGGGAAGGCCGCATCGTCGGCCGCAAGGGGACGCATGTCGGCTCGACCCCCGATGGCCGCAACAACGCGGGCAACATCGGCATCTGCGGGCTCGGCAATTTCGTCAGCCGCCGCCCCCCCGAGCCAATGGTCTCCTCGGTCGTCGACCTGGCCGAAATGATTCAGGAGTACTACGGACGCAAGATGACGATCCGCGGCCATCGCGACTGGCGCGGCATCAACGGCTTCGCCTCAACCGATTGCCCCGGCCTGCTGGAGGACGCCGTCCGGCTGGCAAGGCTGAGACAGTAGGCGGGAAATTCCGAAATTCGAACATCGCAAATCGAATCAAGTCAAAATTCACAGAATCCAATCATCAACGATTTTGTCGTGCACCTGCCGTTCACAACGAGGGATGAAGCTACGGGCCAGGAATCACCGAATTGAACGATCGATGGTTTTCCGGACTCGTCCGATGCCAGTCCCGTCAGGGACGGCAGATTTCAGCCCGCCACTTCAGTGGCGGGAAGCGAGGAAATAAGAAAGGGAAGAGTCCCGTAGGGACGGCGCCAAATGGAAGCCGTTCGTAAATTACTACAACTGTTTAGGCATTAGAATTTTAATGTTGTTTCGAATTTCGTGGTTCGAGCTTCGAATTTCCCCTAACTCAGCTTCTCATTCCTTCGATGCCGGTCCCGGTCCCGGCTACTTTTCTTCTCCATCGTCTTTTCAAACGCCTGTTCCAGATCGACCCCCGTCTGATTCGCCAGACAGATCAGCACGAACAGCACATCGGCCAGTTCCTCGCCGAGGTCGAGCTGCTCCTCGCCCGGCTTGAAGCTCTGGTCGCCGTATTGCCGCGCCATCAGCCGCGCCAGTTCGCCCACCTCTTCCGTCAGCACCGCCATGTTGGTCAGCTCGGAGAAGTAGCGCACCCCGACCGTCCGGATCCAGTCGTCGACCGCCCGCTGGCACTCCGCCAGCGTCAGCGCCTTGCCTTCCCGCGTCATGCCGGCTCTCCCAGGATGGTGACGACGACCCGCCGCTCGCGCGGCTTCACGTCGCATTCCAGATGAAAGATCTGCTGCCAGGTGCCCAGCAGCAGCCGGCCGTCACGAATCGGAACAGTCAGCTCCGGCCCGAGCACCGTCGCCTGCAGGTGGCTGTGGCCGTTGCCGTCGTGCCAGGCCTGTTCGTGCCCGTAGGCGCGGCTGGGCGGCATCAGTTTGTCGAGGATGTCGGGCAGGTCGCGCTGGAGCCCCGGTTCGAATTCGATCGTCCCGATCGCCGCCGTCGACCCGATGTTGAACACATGCGCCAGGCCGCGCTCGATCCCGCTCTGGCCGACGAGCGTCGCGACCTCGTCGGTCAGGTCGTGCATGTCGCCGTGGCCGGCGGTCCGCACCACGATTTCGTGCTGGTACACGCTCATCGCTGGACTCCCCCCCGTTGCCGGGCTTCTCCGCTCAGTCTGCGGGTCTGTTCGAAACGATCTTCGCCATGCTCGGCCGATGCATCGCGATCACGCCCGCCCGGCCTCGCCATCCTTCTCTCCCGCGTTGGCCGCCACTTCGTCCCCATTGCTCCCGTTGGCGGCGCGTTCGGCCGCCAGTTGCCGCGCCAGCGCCTGCACCCCTTGCAGGTCGAGCTTGCCCGTCCCCAGCAGCGGCAGCGCCTCCACCTTGAAGAAAAACTCGCGCCGCGGGATGAACAGGTTGGGCAGCCCGGCGGCGCTCAGCTTTTCGCTCACTCCTTCCAGCTGCGCTTCATCCAGCGTGTGCAGCACTACCAGCTGTTCGCCCTTCTTCTCGTCGGGAACGCCGGTCACCGCCACCTGTGTCTCTTCCAGCTTCAGCACTTCGCTGATGGCGTCCTCGACCTTGCCGTGCGGCACCATTTCGCCGCCGATCTTGCTGAAGCGCGACAACCGGCCGGTGATGAAAATGAACCCGTCCTCGTCGATCCGCGCCATGTCGCCGGTGTTGTACCAGCCGTCGCGCAGGACCTCGGCCGTCTTCTCCGGCATCCCCAGGTAGCCCTGCATCACGTTGGGCCCCTTCACCCACAGCAGCCCCTCTTCGTTCACCCCCCGCGGTTCGCCCGTCTCGGGATCGCGCACCTGCACCGCCACGCCCGGGATCGGATGCCCGATCGAACCGGGCTTGTGACCGACCTGATAGAAACCGGGCGAACGGTAATGATCGACATTGACCGAAACGACCGGCGACAGCTCCGTCGTGCCGTAACCCTGCAGCGGGTCGACGCCGAATTTCCCCAGGAAGCGCAGCCGCGTCGACTCCGGCAACCGCTCGGCGCCGGCGACGACGGCATTCAGCCCGCCGAACTGTTCCGGCGCAATCCGCCGGATGTAGTGCTGCATGAACGTCGCCGTGCTGACGATCACCGTCACCTTGTGGCGCTGGCACATCTCGCCGATCGTCTTCACGTCGAGCGGGTTGTAATGATAGACCGCGCCGATCGGAATGCCCACCGCCCCCCACAGCGAGACGGTGTAGCCGAAGCTGTGGAAGAACGGCAGCACCCCCAGCAGCCGGTCGCTGGGGTAGAACCGCACGCCCTGCTTGAAGCTTTCCAGGTTGGCCGTCACGTTGAAGTGGCTCAGCACGACGCCCTTGGGCAGTCCGGTCGAGCCGCTGGAAAAGATGATCGTCAGCGGATCATCCGGACCCGGATGGCGGATCGCTCCGCAGAATTTTTCCAGCCGGCGCGCCGGCAGGAACCGCGCCGCCAGAATGCACTTGATGACCTCGAGCAGCGGCGGCCGGGTTCGCAGATCCTCCATGTAGACCGCCGGCACCGGGCACTCCAGCTTGAGCCGCTCCATGAACTTGAGCGAGGTGATGATCGTCCGCATGCCGGTGCGCTCGGCGCACGAATTGAGGACATCCTGCCCGACCGTGTAGTTCAGGTTGATGACGGTGCGCCCCGTAAAGGCCGCCGCGAAGTTCACCAGCGCCCCGCCGATCCCCGGCGGCAGCAGGATCCCGACGCGCTCCTGCCCCTGCCAGATCGGGCGCAGCTTGCGCGCGACGACCAGCGTGCGCCACAGCAGCCCGCCCAGGCTCACGGGATCGGTGCTCACCGAATCGACCATGCTGAACCGCCGCCACTCGCGCCGCGCGCTGGCCACCATCCGGTGATGCACCAGCGGCAGATCCGGCTTCGCGGCGATGGCGCTGTCCGCCCCCAGTTCCTGCAGGATCAGGCGCAGGCGATAGGGGTCGACATTGTGCGGCAGCGGCGCGCCGAACCGCACGGCGACGCGATACGGCACCTGCCGCGGCCATTTCCAGAAGAACCGGCCCTCTGAAAAACTGAAAATGCTGCCCCAGACGCCATAGAGGTAGACCGGGATGAGCGGAGCCGGCGCTTCCTTCAGGATGAACTCATAGCCGCGCCGGAAGGGGAGCATCATCCCCGTGCGCGTGATCTGCCCTTCGATGAAAATGCAGATGATCTCGCCCTGACGGAGCGCTTCGGCGGCGGTTTTCATCGAGCGGATCAGCTCGCGCGGACCCTGCGAGGCGCTGACCGGGATGCTGCGCGTCGCCCGCAGAAACATTCCGATGAACGCCTTGCCGAAGAAGCTCTCGTGCGCGATGAACCGGATCGGCCGGGGCGTAACCGCCATCAGCAGCAGCGCGTCCACAAACGAGACATGGTTGCTCACGATCAGCGCCGGGCCCGACGCCGGGATGTGTTCGACGCCGGTGACGCGAATGCGGTAGATCGTCCGGGTCAGGGCGTAGCCGGCGAAGCGAACCAGCGCTTCGGGCGTGAAGAAGAGCACCAGGGCCGTCCCGCACAGCGTGATGAAACCGACGTAGACGAAGATCCCGTTGGGCGAGATCTCGGCCTTGTTCGCCAGCCAGTACAGGAATGTGGCGAACAGCATGGCGACGTTGGTGACGTAATTGTTCGCGGCGAGCAGGCTCCCCCGGTCGCGCGGGTCGGTCAACTGCTGCAGCAGTGCATTGAGCGGCACGGAGAAGATGCCCCCGCCGAGGGCCACCAGCGCCAGGCAGATCGCCATGGCCACCCGGTTATCCGGCGACGCCAGCGCCAGCGGAAAGGCGAAGGCCGCCATCATCAGCGCCCCGACGGGGATCAGGCCGACCTCGATTCGATTGCGGCTGAGCGCCCCCGCCAGCGCCGAACCGATGCCGATGCCCAGCGCCAGCAGCAGGAAGTGCGCCCCCTGGCCCTGGTCGCCGTAGCCCATCGAATCGCGACTCCAGACCAGCACGTGCACCAGCAGCACCGAGCCGAGCGCCCAGAAGTAGGCCAGGCCGAGCACCGTCAGCGTCAAGGCGCGGTCCTTGAAAATCACGCCGAAGTAGCCGCGCAGCTCCGGCAGTGGGTTGGTCAGGATCGGCCGTTGCGGGTTGGCGGCCGGCACCCGGGCGATCCGCAAGCCGATCACGTAGCCGACAACGGCCAGCACGACCAGCAGCATCGGGATCCCCGTCAGCAGATTCGGCTTGAGCAGGGGCACCAGGCCTGTTGCGACCGTCGCGCCCAGGATGATCGCCAGATAGGTCCACAGGCCGATGACCCCGTTGGCCCAGCCCAGCCGGTGCTCCGGCACGAGTTCGGGGATGATGGCATACTTGGCCGGGCTGAAGAACGCGCTCTGGCTGAACATCAGGAACAGCACGACCGTGGGCAACGCCAGCGAGCGCGGCGTCGCCGTCTCCAGATTCCCGACGCTCAGGAAAGCGCCGACGGCCAGGAGCATCAGCACCACTTCGGCCAGTTTGGTGGCGAGCGTCACGGTCCGCTTGCTGTAGCGATCGGCCAGAAAACCCGCCCAGACCGAGAACAGCAGGTAGGAGATCGGGAACAACATCCCCAGCAGGGCGTTATATTTGCCGAACTGCGCCGACGAATCGGTCAGGATTGAGCTCGCCATCAGCATCAGGGAGATGCGGAAGATGTTGTCGCTCAGCGCCCCCTGGAATTGCAGGATCACCAGCGACCAGAAACCGCGGCCGGCGCCCGCCGGCGCGGGGGGGGCGGGGGTGGGGACGCTTTGACTCATGGGCGCGTTCGCTTCAATGTGAAATTCCTGATTGCTCAGACGGTTATCCGGCATGGACGACGGGTTCGTCATCTTGCCGACCCCGGCGCAATCCCTGCAACTGAAATTGAAACCCCCGTTCGAGGACCCCTATATGTCCTTTGCGTCCCTGACGCCCTCCCGCTAGATTACGTCCCGCGTCCCTCATCATCGATCTCGTGAGCGCTCCCGAAGCCCCTCTCCAGAATTCGGCTCTCGGCTCTCGGCCCTCGTCCTCGGCTCTCGAGAACCTCCATTTCCATCCCCTTGTTCCGAACCCCCGGTTCACCAGCCACATCTATAAAGACCCTTTTCCCCCTTGAACCGCCCGCCGTTCGATGCTACATATGGGCGGTTTGGCATCGGCGGGGGAGGTCGACGGCACGCGCCTTTCCCACCCGGGTGACGGCCGCGAAAAAAGTGCGCCTTTCCAGCTTGACTTCGCCACCCATTGCGCTACAATGCCAAACTTTGTGACCTGCTCACGGACGAAATATGTTCGCGGCCAGGTTAAGGCGGCGGCCCCAGTCCCCTCACTGGGGCGGCGGATCGTCCGGTCCGCTGGTTTGGATCGACCCGCTCGCTGAAGTGGTTGAGATGCAAGAAGCGAGGGCTCCTTCGCGACCGCGGCTGCTGGTGGCCCCCCTGGGCTTGACCGGCGCCGGCGCGCAAGACCCTCGCCCTCCTCGCTTCAGCCTCCAGTCTTTGCAGGTGTTGCCGGCTTCCCCGTCCGGAGCCGCGGCGCCCGACGGTCTCTTCGATTCCCGTCGAAGCCAGCCGTCCAGATACCCTTACGTGGGAGATGCAACATGGCCAAGGAAGCATTCAAGCGCACCAAGCCGCACGTGAACGTGGGGACGATCGGACACATCGACCACGGCAAGACGACGCTGACGGCGGCGATTACGCTGACGCAGGCCAACCGGGGTTTCGGCCAGGCCGTGGCGTTCGACCAGATCGACAAGGCCCCCGAGGAGAAGGCGCGCGGCATCACCATTTCGACCGCGCACGTCGAGTATGAGACCGCCAACCGCCACTACGCGCACGTCGACTGCCCGGGCCACGCCGACTACATCAAGAACATGATCACCGGCGCGGCGCAGATGGACGGCGCGATCCTCGTCGTCGCGGCGACCGACGGCCCGATGCCCCAGACGCGCGAGCACATCCTGCTGGCGCGCCAGGTCGGCGTCCCGTACATCGTCGTCTACCTGAACAAGTGCGACGCGGTGGACGACCCCGAGCTGCTCGAGCTGGTCGAGCTGGAGGTGCGCGAGCTGCTCGACAAGTATGAGTTTCCCGGCGACGAGACGCCGATCATCCGCGGCAGCGCGCTCGAGGCGCTCGAGGGCAAGGACACGGAGTACGGGGCGCAGTCGATCGCCAGGCTGATGGACGCCATCGACAGCTACATCCCCGAGCCGCAGCGCCCGCTGGACCAGCCGTTCCTGATGCCGGTCGAGGACGTCTTCTCGATCACGGGGCGCGGCACGGTCGCCACCGGCCGCATCGAGCGCGGCATGGTCAAGGTCGGCGAGACGGTCGAACTGGTCGGCATCCGCCCCACCGCGACGACGGTCGTCACCGGCGTCGAGATGTTCCGCAAGACGCTGGACCAGGGCCAGGCGGGCGACAACGTCGGCCTGCTGCTGCGCGGCGTCGACAAGGAGGGGATCGAGCGCGGCCAGGTGATCTGCAAACCCAAGTCGATCACGCCGCACACCCACTTCAAGGCCAACGTCTACGTGCTGACCAAGGAGGAGGGGGGCCGCCACACGCCGTTCTTCAAGGGCTACCGGCCGCAGTTCTACTTCCGCACGACCGACGTGACGGGCGAGGTGATCCTGCCCGAAGGGGTGGAAATGGTGATGCCGGGCGACAACATCGAGCTCGAGGGCAAGCTGATCAGCCCGATCGCGATGGAGGATGGCCTGCGCTTCGCCATCCGCGAGGGCGGCCGCACCGTCGGCGCCGGCGTGGTCAGCAAGATCATCGAATAACCCACGGCCGCCCGATGGCTCGCCCTCGGGCGGCGAACCTTTGTAACGACGCGAAGACGCTCGGTAGGTGGAACCAGGACATGGCGCGACAGCAGAAGATCCGCATCAACCTGAAGGCCTTTGACCATCGGTTGCTCGATCAGTCGGTCAGCGAGATCTGCGACACGGCACGGCGCAACGGGGCCCGCATCGCTGGGCCGATTCCGCTCCCGACGCGGATCAGCAAATACACCGTGCTGCGCTCGCCGCACGTCGACAAAAAGTCGCGCGAGCAGTTCGAGATGCGCCGCCACAAGCGGCTGATTGATATCTTGGAACCGAATCAGAAGACGCTCGATGCCCTGACGGAGCTCGATCTGCCGGCGGGGGTCTATGTGGAAATCAAGCTGACTTGAGCGGACGAGTGAAGGCGCGGGCCCTGCCGTGATCGGCGACGCCGGGCTGGGGCCAATCGGTGGGACGGACAAGGCCGTCGGCGCCGAGATCGCCTTCCCGCCAAGAGGAGCATCCGGGAATGACAATTGGACTGCTTGGAAAAAAGCTCGGCATGACGCGCATCTATGATGAGAACGGGACGATCATTCCCGTGACCGTCATTCAGGCCGGCCCCTGCCCGATCATCCAGGTCAAAACGGCCCAGAAGGACGGCTACGATGCGCTGCAGGTGGGCTTCGACCCCCGCCCCGAGCGGACCGTCACCCGCCCGATGAACGGCCATTTCAAAAAGGCCGGCGTCACGCCGCAGCGCCTCGTCCGCGAGTTCCGCATCGACGGCGAGGGCGGCTACCAGACTGGCCAGACGCTCGACCTGAGCCTGTTCGAGGTCGGCGACAAGGTCGATGTGGTCGGCGTCTCCAAGGGGCGCGGCTTCGCCGGCTCGCAAAAGCGCCATCACTCCAGCCGCGGCCCCGAGACCCACGGCTCCAACTATCACCGGATGTCCGGTTCGATGGGCGCCTCGGCCGACCCCTCGCACGTCCACAAGGGCAAGAAGCTGCCCGGCCACATGGGCCACGCCCGCGTGACGGTGCAGAACATCCGCGTGGTCGATGTCGACCGCGAGAATCACCTGATCCTGGTGCGCGGTTCGGTGCCGGGCCACCCCAACGGCTACGTCATGCTGCGCAAAAGTCTGAAGATGTTGCGGCGCCGGCAGGCGCGCAAGGCGGCGGGCAAGGGCTGAGCCGGCAACGGCGCGGCGCCCCCCAACCGCGAGGAAGGCAAGGGACGAGACCATGGCAACGGTTACAGTGCGAAAAGCCGACGGATCAACCGGGCAGACGCTGGAGCTGAACGAGGCGGTGTTTGCCGTTGAGCCCAACCCGCATTGCGTCCGCCAGGCGCTGACGCAGTATCTGGCCAACCAGCGCCGCGGGACCCATGCGACGCGCACGCGCGGCCGCGTCAGCGGCGGCGGCAAGAAGCCCTATCGCCAGAAGGGCACCGGCCGGGCGCGGCAGGGCTCCACGCGCGCCACGCAATGGCGCGGCGGCGCGATCGTCTTCGGCCCTCAGCCGCGCGATTACTCCTTCCGCATCAACCGCAAGGTCCGGCGCAACGCCTTCTGCTCCATCTTCAGCGAACTGCTCGCCGGCGGCCGGCTCGTCGTCATCGACGACTTCGGCGTCACCGCCCCCAAAACCCGCCAGGTCGCCGACCTGCTGCGCCGGCTCCAGCTCGAGGGCAAGGTCCTGATCGTCACCAACGCCACCGACGAGCCGCTGGCCCTCTCCGCGCGCAACATCCCGGGCGTCACCCCGATCAACGCCGACAACCTCAATGTCTACGACCTGCTCTATCACGACTGGGTGCTGACGACCCCCGACGTCGTCAAGCGCGTGGAGGCGACGTACCAATGAGCAAGCATCCCTACCAAATCCTGGATCGGCCGCTGCTGACCGAGCGCGCGACCGACCGCCAGACGATGGCGCGGCCGCAGTATACGTTCAAGGTGGCGGTCGACAGCAACAAGGTGGAAATCCGCCGCGCGATCGAGCAGGCCTTCAACGTCCGCGTCGTCGGCGTCAACACCGTCATGGTCAAGGGCAAACGCAAGCGGCTGCGGACGGCCAAGCTCGGCCGCCGCCCCGACTGGAAGAAAGCGATCGTCACGCTGGCCGAAGGCGACAGCATTAACCTGATCTGAGGCCGCGGCGCCGCCCGCCGCTCGACCGCTGGAAAGAACGAACGATGCCGATCAAGACTTACAAACCCGTCACCCCCAGCCGCCGGACGATGAGCACGGTCGACTATTCGGTGCTGACCCCCAAGGAACCCGAAAAGTCCCTGACCGAGCCGCTGAGCAAGAAGGGCGGGCGCAACAACACCGGGCGGATTTCCGTGCGCCGCCGCGGCGGCGGCCATCCCCGCAAATACCGCGTCATCGATTTCAAGCGCCTCAAGGACGGCGTGCCGGCCAAAGTCGCCGCGATTGAGTACGATCCGAACCGCTCGGCGTTCATCGCGCTGCTGCATTACGCCGACGGCGCCAAGAGCTACATCATTGCCCCCGAGGGGCTCAAGGTGGGTCACAAGGTGATGTCGGGGCCGGGCGCCGACATCGCGCCGGGCAACGTCCTGCCGCTGCGCCTCATCCCCGTCGGCACGACGGTCTGCTGCATCGAAATGAAGCCGGGCAAGGGCGCCCAGTTGGCCCGCGCGGCGGGCGCCGGCGTGCAGTTGATGGCCCGCGAGGGCGATCGCGCCACGCTGCGCATGCCCTCCTCCGAAATGCGCTTCGTCCACGCCGACTGCCGCGCCATGATCGGCACGGTCGGCAACTCGGACCACGGCAACGTCAGCCTGGGCAAGGCCGGCCGGACGCGCTGGCTCGGCCGGCGCCCGAAGGTCCGCGGCGTCGCCATGAACCCCGTCGATCACCCCCACGGCGGCGGCGAGGGCCGCACCTCGGGCGGGCGCGATCCGGTCACCCCCTGGGGCAAGCCGACCAAGGGGGCCAAGACCCGCAACGCGCGCAAGCAGAGCAGCCGCGACATCATCCGCCGCCGGCGCGACAAGTAAGCGATTGAGGTGAGACGATGGCCAGAAGCCTGAAAAAAGGCCCCTACGTCGATGAAAAGCTGGCGGCCAAGATCCGCGAGCTCAACATCACCGGTCAGAAGCGCGTCGTCCGCACCTGGGCGCGCGCCTCGATGATCACCCCCGACATGGTCGGCCACACCCTGGCCGTCCACAACGGCAAGCAGTTCATGACCGTCTACATCGACGAAAACATGGTCGGGCACAAGCTGGGGGAATTCGCCCCCAGCCGCACGTTCCGCAGCCACGGCGGCAAACAGGCCAAGGCCGCCGGCGTGCGCTGAGCCCGCGGTCGACAGGAGAGACCCTACGATGTCCAAAGCACGCGCAGCTCGCAAACCCAACCTGGGCGCCGTGGTCACCTCGGCGACGGTCCGCTTCACCCGCGTGCCGCCGCGCAAGGCGCGCATCGTGGCCGACCTGCTGCGCGGCCTGACGGTGGAGGAGGCCCAGGAGCAACTGCAACTGGTCCATCGCCCGTCGGCCGCCCCGGTCATCAGCAACCTGCTCAAATCGGCCGTGGCCAATGCCCGCACCGGCGAGCGCGCCGAGGGCGTCGACCCCGAGGAGCTGATCATCGGCGAGATTTTCGTCGACGGCGGGCCGATGCTCAAACGCTACCGGCCCAAGGCCTTCGGCCGCGCCAACATCATTCGCAAACGGATGTCGCACATCACCATTCGCCTGTACAGGGAAGCTTGAGGAACGGGAGAGGTCCATGGGCCAGAAGGTCAACCCCATCAGCAACCGACTGGGCATCACGCGCACGTGGGACTCGCGCTGGTACACCACCAAGTTCAAATACGCCGAGTTCCTCCACGAGGACATCCGCCTGCGCAACACGATCCGCAAGCAGTTCTACCATGCGGGCATCGCGGCCATCACGATCGAGCGCGCCGGCTCGCGCTGCAAGATCACCGTCGCCACCGGCCGCCCCGGCATCATCATCGGCCCCAAGGGGAGCGAGATCGAGAACCTGCGCAAGAACCTGGAGCAGATGACCGGCAAAACCGTCACGATCAATATCGAGGAGGTCAAGCGGACGGAACTGTCGGCGCAACTGGTCGCCGAAAACGTCGCCGGTCAGTTGATGCGCCGCATCGGCTTCCGCCGCGCGATGAAGAAAACGATGCAGTCCTCGATGGACGCCGGCGCGCTGGGCATCAAGATTCACTGCGCCGGCCGGCTGGCGGGCGCCGAAATGGCCCGGCGCGAATGGTATCGTCGCGGCCGCGTGCCGCTCCACACCCTGCGCGCCGAGATCGATTACGGCTTCGCCGAGGCCAGCACCAAGTTCGGCAAGATCGGCGTCAAGGTCTGGATCTTCAAGGGCGAAAAATTCAAGGAAGTGACGCGCAAGCGCGCAGCCGCCTGACGGCCGGCACGCACGGCGGAGCCTGGGCGCTCCGGCTAGTCCACCGGGCAGAGAAACGACATGCTGATTCCGAAACGAGTCAAACACCGCAAGGTCCAGAAAGGCCGCCGCCGCGGACTGGCCTGGCGCGGTTCCAGCCTGAGCTTCGGCGAATACGGCCTCAAGGCCCTCGACGATGCCTGGGTCACCAACCGCCAGATCGAGGCCGCCCGCATCGCCATCACCCGCCACGTCAAGCGCGGCGGCAAGCTGTGGATCAACGTCTTCCCGGATAAGCCGCTGACGAAGAAGCCGGCCGAAACCCGCATGGGCAAGGGCAAGGGCGCCCCGGAACTATGGGTCGCCGTGGTCAAGCCGGGGCGGATCCTGTTCGAGATCGAAGGCGTGAGCGAGGAACTGGCCCGCGAGGCGATGCGCCTGGCCTCGCACAAGTTGCCGATCAAGACCACTTTCGTGGCGCGCGCCGCGGAGTAAACGGAGCAGAACGCTATGCAAGCGGCCGAATATCGCAAAATGAGCATCGAGGAACTGGAAGATCAGGTCGATCAACTCCGCACCGAGTTGTTCAACCTGCGCGTCAAGAACACGACCAAGGAACTGCAGG